>CAYSOQ010000103.1:0-5548 GCA_964432685.1 uncultured bacterium | reverse complement strand
TTTCATCTTGATTACTGTTCAATTCAGCTCACCTATCACTCTTTTACTTATTCTTGCAATTTGCGATGCTCCACATATCTTTGGAAACAGATTTATCCAAAGGTATCGAGTGACCACTCATCATGAATCAAGAAGGAAGCCTCTTTGGACATCCTCTCCTTAGATTAGATGAATAGAAGCCAAGTTCGATATATCATTCAGCTCTCGAGGTGGGATTGAAGCTCCCCGCGGTAAACAGCGGGGCTCTTCTAAATGTAAGGAATGATACAATTGATTGTATTTCGCTCGCTAACCCCGTGGTAAACCGCGGGGGATGCGCTCGCTGAGCATTTTCAATCGATGTCAGATGGGAATCGAGATGAGAATAAAAGACTTTCTTGTCAAAAATATTGGTGTTGGAGATATGAACTTGGTTCTTATCGGGGATATCATCGGAAGGGGATTCTCATTTATCGTATCCATTTTGATAATGAAACTGGCGAATCCCTACGAAATGGGGCTCTTTTCGTTTTTTCTGTCTGTGCTCTCTTTTGGGGTCCCTTTGTCTGATCTAGGTCTTAATAATACCATGGTAAAGTATGTGTCAAGTAAAGTTGACAACGATAAGGAGATTGCCTGGAAGTATTTAAGGGCCGCTTTCGAGCTCAAGACAGCAGTTGCTTTCTCCGTGATGATCCTAATTATTCTGTTAGCTGATTTGATTGCCACTTCTGCCTTTTCCAAACCTGAGACATCCAATATCCTAAGACTCTCGTCTGTTGCTATAGTTGGCGGCACCTACAGGGAATTTTACGCCTGCACCCTGCAAGCTTATCAGCTCTTCAAAAAGTTGACACTCTTTCGGGTGACGGCAAGTCTCCTCAAGCTTATTCTCGTCTTCCTTGTCATTAATGCCTTTGGGTTCGACCTCATGGGCATTATTATCATTTTTTTGGTGTTGCCTTATCTCATAGTCATCGAGGGGCTATATCTGTTCCCCCCTTCTTTTCTCAAATGCAAGCTGAAGCGGAGAGAAGTCTATGGGAAGTTGTTTCGTTTTGGAAAGTGGGTAGCCCTATCTACCATATCTGCTGTAATCATGTTGCAGTTGGATATCTTCATGCTTTCTTCCATGATGGAGATGGAAGATGTGGGAATCTATGGGGCAGCCTACAGACTTTGCCTTCCTTTCTTTGCTCTGGTTGGCTCCATTACCCTGGTACTTTATCCCAAAGCTATGAAGCTCTCCACAAAGTCTGAGTATATCTCCTATATCAAGAGAGTAATCACTTTTACTTTCCCTATTGCAGCGATAATGGTTCCAGTGGTTTTATTTGGAAGTGATTTCATCTTTTCTTATTTTCCCCAGTACGATGGGTCGGCGCCTATTCTGCGAGTACTTATCGTGGGATTTGCGATTATTCTTGTCACAAATCCAATATCTCTTATACTGTATGCCCTAGACATGCCCAAGTTGGTGGCCATTATCAATGTAATCCAACTGATCGCAAACGTGATCGGCAATTGGATATTAATAAGCAGGTACGGACCTCTGGGAGCGGCGATAAGCACGGTAGGGGTTTGGGTTATAGGGGCTATCGCCTTTTCGGCTTTTTCCCTTGAAGCGGCTAAAGGTCGGTTAATGAGATGGGGTAAAATTTCATGAGGTTGGGAAAGTGGAAAGAAAAGAGTATTACGACGACATCTACCTCAATAGAGATCCTGTGGGATTCGAGGAGAATGTAGCTGTTCCAATAAAAACCAAGATTATCTTGTCCCTTTTGAAAGAGAGGAAGAATACTCCGTCACAGAAGATTCTAGAACTGGGGTGTGGTGAAGGCTATGTTGCGCGAATTATAGAGAAAAACCTTCAGCCCTCCCTTTTGATTGGCCAAGACATTTCATTTCGTGCCCTTGAGAGTGCCAGAACCGTGATTAAGGAAGGACTTTTCATCCAGTGTGAGGCAGAGTGTCTCCCTGTAAGGGACAATTGTCTCGACTTAATACTTTTGGTTGATGTTCTGGAGCATTTATTAAATCCTGTGTTGGTGCTTAAGGAGGCCTTGCGATTATCTCGTAGTTTATTAGTTAAGGTTCCACTAGAGAAGAATGTCTGGGGATGGTCGTTTAAGTGGGGGGTCGAGCCCCTTATCAGGACAATTCAAGGGATATTGAAAGGGAGAAAGAGGAACAATGGTAATTTCTTTAATCCACATATTCACCTCTTTTCTGAGAAGGATATAACGAGTATTATCAATGTAGCCGGGGGGAGGGTTATGGTCAGGAAGAAGACCGGTTATCCTTGGGACGCTGATTATGATGAGGCTTTGGAAAAGGTGAAAATAGAAATGCATAGAGAATTGGGCTTGATTAAAAGTTTTCCTCGCTATTATATTCTTTTTAATCGCTTTCCCCTGCCCGAGTTAAGAATGTTTGTTAAGAGATGCATCGGGAAGATATCTCCTTTTTTATATTATCGATGTTTTCATACTCACCTTTATCTCCTCGTTGAAAGGGAGAAGGAGGCCGTTAATTGAGGATTTCTCACAGGAGAAAGCCTCATCAGCCTTTCCTTTTGGGTTTATGGTTATCGGTTTATTATACAAAATAGTAAACAAAGTCATTTCGAAGGGTTTATATCTCTATCATAAATCCATGGTCGACTATTACAAGTCGAAGGGGATCTTGGCAGGTCACGACTTTACTTTTGATGGATGCGTGAAATTCATGCTTCATCCAAACTCGCATCTTGTAATTGGGAATTTCTCAACGATATGTGATGGTTCGAGGATCATTGTCGAGGAAGGCCTGTCCATGGTGATTGGGGATAATTGTTATGTTTCTCATAATTGTACCATTTCCGGTGAAATTACGATGGGATCGAGTTGCTTGGTAGGTGCGAACACCATGATTCTTGATGCCGATCATCGATTTGACGATCGGAATGTACCGATCAAGGACCAGGGAACGAAGAGAAAAGCCATCATAATTGGCGATGATGTGTGGATTGGATCCGGATGCGTGATCCTGAAAGGTTCAAAAATCGGCTCACATTCCGTCATTGGTGCGAATACCACCATAGCCGGGGAGGTGCCGGATTGGTCAATTGCAACCGGCCCACATGGTCATGTGAAGGGCTTAAGACCGTGATAGAGATGCTGGGGAATTCTGGGGGAAAACGGTCCAATGTAGAGGCGGAAAAATGCGGGTCCTGATGTTTTCTCATCTCTATCTGCCTCACATCGGCGGTGTGGAAAGGCATATCTATTATGTGACAAAGGAGTTGGTTGCTCGGGGGCACGAGGTAAGGCTCATCACGTCGTATCACACCGATGACCTCCCCCAAAGGGAGGAGATAGACCACCTCACCGTTTGGCGGGTTCATTTCAGGCGATTTGAAAAGATACCGTTCTCGAGGAGGATCAACACATTCTTGCAGATTTGGAGGCTCAGAGACCTGATAAAGTGGGCCGATGTGGTTCATGTCCACGATCACGCCATTTTTATCTACTGGTACCTTCCCTTTCTATTCATGTTCCCCAAAAAACCAGCTTACATCACGATGCATGGCTATGAGGATAACAGGGTGTTGCGAAGGGAAGTGCTCCTGAAGAAAATGGCTTCCTCGCTTTCCCGCGGGACGATTTGTGTCGGGAAATTTATTGAGGACAAATATCACGTAAAAGCGAATCGGGTGATTTATGGTGGTGTCGATCCGAGATGGTCTGGAGGCGAAGTCTCTCAAAAAGATATCCCGATTCTCTACATCGGTCGTCTTGACCCGGATAAGCCTGTTTTTCAGTATCTTGAGGTTGTCAGGGTCCTTCAAAAGGAGTTTGGATACACGGAATCCATTCACTTTTTGGGGGACGGCAAACTAAGCCACGAGTTGGAAGAGATTGTGAATCGTCACGGGATAAAGGCTTACTTTTACGGTGCTGTTGAAGATCCAAAGGGCTATATTAAGCGGGCAAGGATGGTTTTTGCCGATTCTTACCTTGCGATCCTCGAGGCATTTGTCCTGAAAGTTCCTGTATTTGCGCTTTATCACGTTCCGTTCAAGCTGGATTATCTGACATCGATTCCTGACTGGGAGAAATTAATGGTTGTGAGTGGTGACTCGAAAGAGCTGGCTTGGAAAGTGAGTAAATTTCTCGATGCTCCAGAGGCGTTTCAGGATATGATAAAACAGGCATATCGCTTCTCGATGGAAAACACCTGGGGAAGAATTGCGAATATTTATGAAGAACTCTACCGGGAAAATTCAAAGTAAATCGAGTCGGTTGGTTTCTGTCGTTATTACGGTAAAAGACGAGGAGCGGACGATATCCGATCTGTTAACTGCCCTGGCGCTACAGACCTTCAAGCCGGCTGAGATTATAATCGTTGACGGAGGCTCGGCGGATAATACCCGGATGATTCTTCGAGAGTGGTCCGAAAAGTCACCGAGAGTAAAAATATTTCTGGAGGAAGGGCTGAACATCGCACAAGGGCGTAACCTGGGAATAGAGAATGCGAAACATGATATCGTGGTGATAACGGATGCCGGGTCTATTCCCAAAGACGATTGGATAGAAAAGATAACTCGACCAATTCTTGAGGATAAGAGTGTAGACGTGGTGGGTGGCTGGTTTGAAGTAGATGCTAGAAACAAGTTCGAGAAGGTTGTCGCCGTCTTGAACGTTCCTGAACTGAAGGACATTGATCCCGAAGAATTTCTACCCTCGGGGAGATCTGTGGCAATGAGGGTAGGTGCCTGGCAGAAAGTGGGAGGATATCCGGAATGGCTCCACAGGTGTGGTGAGGATACCGTTTTTGGACTTCTCCTGAAGAACAATAACGTTCCCATCGTTTTTGAGCCGGAGGCGCTTGTGTACTGGAGACCCATGGAAAATCTACGCAGGTTGTTCCAACAATATCTCTGTTATGCCAGAGGTGATGCGGAAGCAGGTCTCTTTTTGAAGCGGTTTATGAAACTCTCGGGAATATATGGATTATTCAGTTTTTTGGTCTTTCTGGTGTTTGCGACAGAGGTGAAGTTTTTTTTATTGTTTGGTCCCATAATCCTATTGATTTACCTCTCGAGGCATCTTTTTAGAGTAAAGGCTCGTCTGGACGGGTGGATCTCATTTTCGATTCTCTATCCCATCAAGGTTGTCATGGATTTGGGACTTTTGTGTGGGCATATTGATGGATATCGGCGTAGGATCATGGGATTGACGAAGGGTTACGATTAGAGGAAAGAGTTCAATTGAGAGTGGTACTAAAAAATAGGACGGATGCCCTGTTGAGGATAGGGGGGGATACCATAGAAATGCTGGAGACCAAGAGTTCTCTCGAAGAGAGAGGACATGAAGTCTCCATCTCTTTGGACCCCTTCAGTATAGAAGAAGCAGCAGATTTGATTCATATATTCAACCTCAATAGACCGGGGGATTCTTATCTGCATGCCATCGCCGGTAAAGAGCATGGTAAAGTAGTGGTTCTTTCCGCCATATATTGGAACGAAGAGGAATTTCTTGAAAGGGCCATCTATCCATCAACGATGACAAGACGACTTGTGCATTCC
>CAYSOQ010000102.1:0-5596 GCA_964432685.1 uncultured bacterium | reverse complement strand
TCACCGTGGGGAGCGATTCCGGAACGTAGAGAAAATTGTATGGTTGCTCATCCGCCAGAATCTCCTGGATCTTCCAATAATAGTTCTTCCTCTTTTCCCTGTCGAAGGTCCTCCTACCCTTCTCGAGGAGACTGTCAACCTCCCTGTTTGAGTACCCGATGAAATTCAGCTCTTTCTGCCCGGTTTTGCTCGAGTGCCAGATATCGTATTGATCCGGATCCTGCCCTATGGACCACCCGAGCAGTACTGCCTCGAACTTCCTCTTGTCGATGAATTCATTTATGAAGGCGGCCCACTCCACCACCCTTATCTTTACCTCGACTCCCACCTCGTTGAAATATTTCTGGAGGAGTACGGCAGTTTTCGCCCTCGATTCGTTTCCCTGGTTCGTGAGTATAGTGAAGGAGAATTTCTTCCCTTTCCTGTCCAGGAACCCATCTCCATTCGTGTCGGTCCAGCCCGCCGAGGCAAGAAGGCTCTTCGCCTTCCGGGGGTCGTATCGGTACTTTTTCACACCAGGGTTAGAGGCCCAGGTTCCCGGTTTGTAGGGACCGGTGGCAACTACGCCAAGCCCGGAGAGAACTCCCTTGATGATATCCTCCCTTTGTATCGCATAAGAAAGGGCCTGTCGGACCCTCTTGTCCTCGAAAAGTGGATTATTCAAGTTGTAACCCAGGTAGGTATATCCGAAGGAAAAGTAATGATATTTTACGTAATTCCGCCTGAAAGAATCTGTCTCAGTCTGCCGGGTGTACTGAATGGGGGTGAGGCCCATTGAATCTACCCCTCCTGCCTTGAGTTCGAGGAACATGGTAGCCTGGTCGGGGATAATCCTGTAGATTATCCTGTTTATATAGGCCCTTCCCTCAAAGTAGTCGGAATTCTCCGCAAGAACTATCTTCTCTCCCGGTTTCCATTCGATAAATCGATAGGGGCCTGTCCCCACGGGCAGCTTGTTCTGGACACTCCTCGCCAGGTCTTTCACCCCTTCGAGAATATGCCTGGGGAGAATACCGACCGCCCAGGACGAAAGGGAAGGGGCAAAGGGTTTTCCGTACTCCACTACAAAAGTGTACGGATCAGGTGCGGACGCGTTTTTTACCTGGAGGAAATCCTCCGCGTAGGCCGTGGGGGTGTTGGGGTCAACCATGAGCCGGTAGGTGAAGAGAACATCCCTGGATGTAAAGGGTTTCCCGTCATGCCATTTCACTCCTTTCCTGAGGTGAAATATGATTTTCAAGCCTCCATCTTCGATATCCCAGGACTTTGCAAGTTCTCCTTCCAGTTTTAAATCCTTATCGTAACGAACGAGCCCGTTGTAGATGAACCCGCCGATCTCGTGAGAGGAAGAATCTGACGTAATGTGAGGGATGAGGCCGGAAATGTCCCCTATCGACCCGAACACGATGGCATCTCCGTATGAAGGTTTGTCAGGCTCTCCTTCACGGGCTTGACCCGCCTTTTTCACTTTTCCGGGGGTGCCTTCCTTGCTTCCGCACCCGTAAGCTGCAAGAAGCAGAATGCATAGCAATGCGGGCGCAAATACCGGCAGCCATCTTCTCATTTGCTATATCCCCCTTTTCTTTTCTCCCCTCGCAGGATTACCCTGCACGGGTAGTATTGGATCTCGAGAATTGAAGGAATTGAACTCAATTCGCCCCTGTAGGAATACCCCACCTTCAATGTTCCGTCCTCAATCTCGTAGGACCCGGCAACAAAGCGCATTTTACCATCAGATTTTAATGTAAGCCCACGACCCTTGAAGATGAATCCCTCTTTGTGAAAGAAAAGGTTTCCTTCCCTATTTGGATACGCTATGTCACCAAGGAGAATGGCTTTCAGAGACAGGTCCTCTCCAACCTTTTCGGCAAACCTGTCGATCGCTTTTGTAATACCTTCCCCTGAAAAATTTTCCTTCCCCCTTCTCAGGGTATACCCCTCCCCCTTTCTAATCTGAATCAGGCGGGATAGGTACTCCCCCGAAGGGGTATAGAAATTATATATTCCCTCATTGGGCGATACACGAGCAGCCAAAAGGAATGGAAATGAATCTCCCCGACACGTAATCTCTCCATCGTAGATTACCGCCGTGGTTAGAGAATGTAGACCTGCCAGCCTACCCAGAAAGAGAGAGGCCGTGTCATTCCCTGTCTTTCTCAGGGCATGACCGCACCCCGAAAGAAAAAGGGAAAACAGGATGGGCCAGATTATCGATCCTTTCCGGTATGGCCTCCCTATTTCCCTATCTCCTTGATCTTGCTCTCTACGACACCAGGATTTTCGTGATTCTTTTTAAGTGCCCTCTTGTAGTAATCCGCTGCCTCCTTAGTCCTTGCGAGAGCCCTCAAGACATCTCCCATATGCTCGAGAATAACAGGGTCATCAGGGACAGTTACCAAAGCTTTTTCAAGTTCTTTGAAAGCTTTTTCTATCCTTCCCTGCCTGTAGTAAACCCATGCAAGACTGTCTATATAGTAGCCGTCGTCTGGCTTGATCCGGAGAGCTTTTTTAATCATCTCCTCGGCTTCTTTGAGTTTAACGTTCTTATCCGCGTAACTATAGCCGAGATAGTTCAGGGCCGTACCATCGTCGGGATTGAGGACAATTGCCTTCTTCATCTGTTCCTCGAGGAGCGTAAATTCCCCAAGCTTGTCGTAGACCACTCCGAGAAGAAAATGGGCCCTCTCATTTTCCGGGGCAAGGGAGATGACATCTTTTAAAACGCTGACTGCTTCCATGTATTTTTTCCCATCATAAAGGAGTTCCCCCAGGAAAACCTTTACCCCTACGTCACCTGGATACCTCTCACTCAATTTTCTCAATGTATCCATAGATTTGCTGGAATTCTTCTCTTTCGAGTAGAGGAATGCGAGGTGGAACATGGCATCCCGAAAATATTCGCTCTTCTCCGGCACCCTTAAAAATTCTTTCCTGGCACTGGGGATCATTCCCTTCTCCTGGTAAGCGCTCCCCAGGTACACTCTCACCTTGTGATCGTCGGGTTTTCTCTTGAGAGTAAAATGGAACTCCTCGATCGCCTTGTCGAGGTTGCCGCTCTCGAAATATATGAGTCCTAGCTTGGTCCGAAGAGCCGTGTTGTCAAGATCGAAGGATTTCAGGGCCTCGTATTGGCCCGCCGCCTTATCATACTTTTTTTCCTGAATGTAAAGCTGCCCCAGCCTGTCCCTCACCGCCGCGTTTGAAGGGTTGATCCCCACCGCCCGTTCATACATATTTGTGGCCTCTTTCCTCTTCCCCTGGTGATCCAGTATCCATGCCGTATCCACCATTGCGCTGTCAAAGGTGGGGTGGAGTTTCAATGCCTTCCTGTAATGGGTAAGGGCCTTCTCATATTTTTTCTGGGCAGCAAGTATCCTTCCCATGTAAAAATACCCGAGAAAGAACCTCGGTTTCTTGTCGATCAGCTCCTTGACGGTTGATTCGGCATCCTTGAAGTTCCCCCCTTCTGCGTACAATGAGGCAAGCTGAAGATAGGCGTCCTTATCGCCATAACGTTCGATTAACTCCCTGTAAAGTGCGGTAGCCTTCTCCTTTTCCTCTGAAGTGCTGTAGATCGCAGCTAAAAGCTCCAGGGCCCGCTTGTTTCCTGGACCCACCTTAAGTGCCCTTTCCAGATTTTTCCTCGCCCTATCAAATTTCCCCTGTTTTACGTTGACATTCGCGAGTTCTGTGTAGATCACAGGGTCCCCCTCCTCATAATCGAGGGCCTTCGCAAGGTACTCCTCCGCCTGGTTGAGCTCTCCTTTTTTGAAACTCATGTATCCACGGACGAAATAGTAGTACCCGTTCCCTTCGATCTTGTCTTTCGCCGCGCCGAACCCGTGGAATCCATAGGCACAGGAGATGAAAAGAAGAGAGAAGATAACCAAAAATACCGTTGCTATAGGCTTTTTATCCATGAAAACTCCATATTTACCTTTTTTCATTCGTTTTATTATACAATGGTTAAGTGTCAAATTATACACCCTACAGGTAGTTACCCCTAATAGATGTAATCTGAAGTGAGGAGGTCACATTGCTAAACACTTTGAACCCTTCACAAGTTCTCTCAACTCTGATGAAAGAGGGGGGGGAATATGGAGAAATATTTTTCGAGTCAAGGAGGATGATAAGGATTACCCATGAAGAAAACCGGATTCAACAGATAATTTCGGGCAGTGACAGGGGTATCGGGATTCGGCTCATAAAGAATCACAAAACCTCCTACGCCTGGACAAACGTGCTCAAGGCAAAGGCACTGCTTGAAATAGCTTCTGGAATCGCAAAAATATCAGGTGGCAGCCACTCTCCCCAAAAAGAACTAGGACCTTCCAGGGTCGTGGCAATCCCATGGAGAGTAGAGTCCGACCCGGAAGATGTAGAATTCCAGGGAAAGATAGAACTCGTGGGAAGGGCGCGCGAAGGGGTGTCCTCCTCGGACCTTATACACCATGTGAGAGTTAACTATAGCGACATAACGAGAACGATACAAATTGCAAATACGGAAGGGGATTTTCTCGCCAGCACTCAGCCCCATGTTCTCATCGCCGTTCAGGTCGTGGCAGCCAGTGATGGTGAACTCCAGATAGGATACGAAGCGGAAGGTGCCAGCAAGGGGCTTGAACTCTTTGAAGATACCCCTCCCGAGGATGTCGGGAAAAAAGCGGGAGACAGGGCGGTCATGATGCTCGTCGCAAGAAAGGCTCCTGGAGGGAAGATGCCGGTGGTCCTCTCCCAGGAAGCAGGGGGTACAATGGTCCACGAGGCGGTAGGCCACGGACTCGAAGCAGACCTGGCTTCCGGGGGGCTATCCGTATATGCGGGAAAAATGGGAGAGCAGATCGCGTCCTCTCTGGTGACAGTAGTAGACGACCCCACTGTACCCGGCAAGAGAGGGTCTTTTCCCATTGATGACGAGGGGACTGAAACGAGGCGTAATATTCTCGTAGAGAGGGGGATTCTGAAAGGCTTCATGTACGACCGTCTCCAGTCCATGAAGGGAGGAGCCGAAAGAACGGGGAATGGACGGAGGGAATCGTACAGGCACAGGCCTATCCCCAGAATGAGCAATACTTTGATCGCT
This sequence comes from uncultured bacterium, assembly GCA_964432685.1. Taxonomy (GTDB): domain Bacteria; phylum Desulfobacterota; class Deferrimicrobia; order J040; family J040; genus CAYSOQ01. The sequence goes on along the minus strand of CAYSOQ010000102.1, from coordinate 513 downwards.
CCGGGAGACAGTGACCCGACAGAGGTCATCCACTCGACGGACAAGGGGCTTCTCGTTAGAAAGATGGGTGGTGGCCAGGTAAATACAGTCACGGGTGATTTCATGTTCGAAGTCTCAGAAGGGTATCTTATTGAAAAGGGGAAAGTGGGCGATCCTGTTCGGGTAGCAACTCTCACAGGGAACGGCCCGGAGGTACTTCAAATGATCGACATGGTTGGCAATGACCTGGGCTACGGCCTTGGGACATGTGGCAAGGATGGACAGGGAGTCCCCGTCGCCGATGCACAACCCACCCTTAGAATCGGGCATCCCCACATCACGGTGGGCGGTGCAACAAACAGTTGAGTTTTGAAAAGAGGGCAAACGAAAAAAGGGGGCCCAAGGCCCCCTTTTCCTTTTTCACCTATGGTATTTCTTTACTTGATGCCTGCGTCACCTTCGAGCATGTCAGTGGTCACCGACTTGGGCCTCTCGATGGGATATCCAAGCGCCCGGTCCCAGACGATGTTGGCA
>CAYSOQ010000101.1:0-5602 GCA_964432685.1 uncultured bacterium | reverse complement strand
TATTCTCATGCAGGAGCTCACTGGTGCAAGTCCAGTATCGCACACCAGATATACCTCAATCAGCCCGGTTCTGCCGGGTTTTTAAGATTTAATGGGAGATACGTATTGCCCCAGATAAAAATCGATGAGAAAACGGTTACCTTCGAACAGGGTATCTCTTTCGGGGAGCTCCTGGGAATCGCTGAGATCAAGGATGCAACCAGCATAATTGCCGCTAAGATAGGTGAAAGTGCGGTAGACCTTTCCGCACAGGTGGAAGAATCACCCTCCCTTTCCTTTATACGCGTGAATGATGTGGAGGGGATTGAAATATTGAGGCACAGCACTGCACACATAATGGCCTATGCAGTCAAAAGGCTCTTTCCCAATGTTAAGGTTACAATTGGACCATCTATCAGTACCGGGTTCTATTACGATTTTGACGTGGATACCCCTTTCAGGGAGGAGGATCTTCCCCGTATAGAAGAAGAGATGGGACGTATAATCGGGGAGGATATTCCCTTCGAGAGGGTGGTGATGAAGAGGGGTGAGGCTGTTAGATACTTCGAGGGCCTGGGCGAACCTTATAAAGTTGAACTCATCGAAGACATTCCCGACGAGGAGCTTTCCCTATACAGGCTTGGGGAATTCACAGATCTTTGCAGGGGGCCTCACCTGGGCTCGAGCGGGAAGGTGAAAGCCTTCAAACTCCTTCAGATTGCAGGAGCGTACTGGCGAGGGGACGAACACAAAAAGATGCTTTCACGCATATATGGCACATCTTTTCCCGACAGGAAGGGCCTGAAAAAGCACCTCATATTTCTCGAAGAAGTGAAAAAAAGGGATCACAGGAGATTGGGGAAAGAACTCGATCTCTTTTCGGTAAATGAACATGTTGGACCTGGATTGATCCTATGGCACCCTAAGGGGGCCATGGTCAGGAAGGTGATCGAGGACTACTGGAAAAAAGAACACCTGGAGAAGGGATACGAGCTTGTCCATACGCCTCATATTGCGAAACTGGATATGTGGAAGGTATCTGGGCACCTCGATTTCTATCGGGAGAACATGTATTCTCCCATTGAGGTGGAGGATGTGAAGTACCAGGTAAAGCCCATGAACTGTCCCTTTCACATACAGATTTTCAAGAGTAAACTTAGAAGCTATAGAGACCTCCCTGTGCGGTATGCCGAACTTGGAACAGTGTACAGGTTTGAGCGGTCTGGAGTACTCCACGGACTCATGAGAGTACGGGGGTTTACGCAAGATGACGCTCACCTCTTTATAACCCCTGAAGAAACTGAAGAGGAAATATATATCCTTCTCGACATGACCATCGGAGTCCTGGAAAAATTCGGGTTCGAAGAATATGACGTGTATCTTTCAACCAGGCCTGAAAAGTATGTAGGATCTCTGGATTCATGGGAACTGGCAGAAAAAGCCCTCAAACACGCTCTCGAAAAGAAGGGGATCCCTTACCGGATCGATCCCGGAGAGGGTGTCTTCTATGGACCAAAGATTGACATCAAGATAAAGGATGTCCTCGGAAGGTCCTGGCAGTGCTCAACGATCCAGGTAGACTTCAACAACCCGGAACGCTTCGATGTGAACTACATAGCTGAGGATGGGAAAGAACACAAGGTCATCATGATTCACCGGGCACTCATGGGATCCCTGGAACGATTTTTCGGAATTCTTATCGAACATTACGGGGGAGCATTTCCCCCCTGGCTGGCTCCCGTCCAGGCTGCCATTCTCCCTATTACGGACAGACACATGGAGTATGCGAAACGAATAGGTCTGGAACTTAGAGGGGAAGGAATCAGGGTGTTCGAGGATTTTCGAAATGAAAAGCTTTCTTTCAAAATCAGGGATGCCCAGGTGAAGAAGATTCCATTCAACATCATCGTAGGGGATAAGGAGATGGAAGAGGAGAGCGTGTCGCTTCGGAAGAGGGGAAACGTAAACATTTCAGGGATAGGAATTCCTGAGTTGAAGCATATGTTGAGAAAAGAAATCGAAGAAAAGGAGGGAAGCGATAGCCAAGAAAACTAGAATCAATGACCGGATTAGAGCCGACCAGGTCAGGTTGATCGACCCGGAAGGAGGCCAGCTTGGAATCCTTACATTGAAAGATGCAATCGACAAGGCTCAAGAATTAGGCCTGGACCTGGTCGAGGTGGCTCCCACTGCGAAACCGCCCGTATGCAGGATCATGGATTACGGTAAGTTCAAATACATACAGAGCAAGAAGGAACACGAAGCAAGGAAGAAACAGACGATTATCAACGTGAAGGAGATGAAATTAAGGCCGAGAACTGATGAACACGACTTCCAGGTGAAGCTGAAACATATCAGGCGTTTTCTTGAAGAGGGCGACAAGGTTAAGGTAACCTGCCGTTTCCGCGGGCGGGAGCTCTCCTACACCGAACAGGGGCTTGCCCTTCTGAGAAGGATGGCCGGGGAGACAGAAGATCTGGGAAAAGTGGAAAGCAACCCAAAAAAAGAGGGGAGAACTATCATCATGATCATCTCTCCCCACACTAGCAAGAAAAAAATCGGATAGGAGGAACCGATGCCTAAGATGAAAAGCAACCGCGGCGCAGCCAAAAGGTTCAAGAAGACTGGAACCGGAAAACTGAGCTGCTTCTCTGGGAACAAGAGCCACCTGCTCACCCATAAAAACAGGAAGAGAAAACGGAGGCTTCGCAAGGCAGGCATACTCGATGCCACTAACGTGGGAGCTATTAAGAAGTTACTCCCCTATATCTGAGGACTCATTTAGTAGAAAGGGAACTGATTAAGTACTTTTGAAGGGAGCACATAAAAATGCCAAGGGTAAAGAGAAGCGTTCATTCCAAGAAGAAAAAAAGAAAGATCCTGAAAATGGCGAAAGGGTTCAGGGGCGGGAGAAGCAGGCTTCTCCGTACTGCAAAAGAAGCTGTGGCCAGATCCCTGAGTTATTCCTATCGTGATAGAAAAGTGAGGAAGCGTGACTTCAGGGCGCTCTGGATCCAGCGGATAAATGCGGGAAGCCGACTCCACGGTTTATCCTACAGCCAATTTATCAACGGATTAAAGAGAGCAAATGTAGAGATCGACAGGAAGATGCTCGCTCATCTCGCTGTTCATGATGGGGAAGCATTCCACAATCTTGTGGATCTTGCAAAAGAATCCCTGGGATAAACTCTTGCCCGATTTCATCGATAAAGTAAAGCGGATACAGGATGAATCAACTCGATTGATCCTCGAAGCAAAGAGTGAGAAAGACCTCCTCGAAGTAAAGGGGAAGTATTTCGGGAGAAAGGGAGCCCTCTCTTCTATCATGAAAAGCCTGAAAGAGCTTTCCCTGGATGATAAAAAAAGGGCTGGCAAGGTAGCCAACGAGGCGAAGAATAGACTGGAAGCGATTTACGAGGAAAAGTTCAAAGCAGTCAAGAGAGAAACCAGGGCCGGGAAGGACCCGTTTGCAGGTGTGGATGTGTCTCTTTACGCGGGTCTGCACCCGAGTGGAACCGTCCATCCTCTAACCCGTACGCTCAATGATATTATCAAGGCATTTTCCCGTCTCGGGTTCACCATTTTCGATGGGCCAGATATAGAATCGGATTACTACAATTTCGAGGCACTTAACATCCCTCCCGACCACCCCGCGAGGGATATGCAGGACACATTTTATTTTTCCAACCTGGAGGGGGAGATGCTCCTTCGGACGCATACCTCTCCCATCCAGATTCGTGTGATGGAATCAGTTGCCCCACCCGTCCGTGTAATAGCCCCGGGAACCGTTTACCGGTGCGATTCGGATATTACCCATTCACCTATGTTCCTCCAGGTAGAGGGATTTGCAGTTGACCGGGGGATTACTTTTGCCGATTTGAAAGGCCTGTTAACGCAATTTTGTTTAAGAATTTTCGGGGAAAATGTAAAGCTGAGATTCAGGCCTTCATTTTTTCCCTTCACTGAGCCTTCTGCAGAGATGGATATTAGTTGTGTCATCTGTGGGGGTGAAGGGTGCAGGGTGTGCAGCAGTACGGGTTGGCTAGAGATCCTCGGATGCGGGATGATCGATCCCGAAGTGTACTCCTTTGTGGGATACGACATGGAAGAGTTCAGTGGCTTCGCCTTCGGCATGGGTGTGGAGAGGATTGCCATGCTAAAGTATGGGATCAGCGATATACGTCTCTTTTTTGAAAACGATACGAGATTTCTCGCCCAATTTTAACTGACCTTAAGGAGTGAACGTTGAAAATCTCTTTTTCCTGGCTGCAGGAATTTGTTGACGCCGACTTAGACCCCCACGATGTGGCCGACAAACTCACCATGGCAGGGATCGAAGCATCGTCGCTTACGTACCTCGGAGAGGGTTTCGATCGAATCGTAGTAGGGGAAATCGAAAAATTAGAGAAGCATCCGGGGGCGGACAGGCTCTCTCTCTTAACGGTCAACGATGGCAAGGCTTTGCTTCCCATTGTTTGCGGCGCGGAGAACATCAAGGAAGGAGACATGGTTCCTCTCGCACTCGCAGGCGCAAAGTTACCAGGAGGAGAAGAGATCAAGAAAAGCAAAATCCGGGGAACAGTTTCCGAGGGGATGATATGTTCAGAGAGAGAACTTGGATTATCAGACGATCATGAAGGGATTATGATCCTACCCCCAGCCCTCGAGGCTGGCACCCCTATTACCGAAGCCCTTTACCTGGATGATTATCTCATCGAGGTGGAGATCACCCCCAACAGGGGGGATTGCCTCTCCGTATTCGGAATCGCGAGAGAAGTTGCGGCCATTTATGGAACGAATGTAGTGCAGCCTGAAGTCTCTCTCGTAGAGTCAGGTTTTAAAATCTCCGATGAGATTTCCATAGGCATAGAAGATTTGGATTTGTGCCCCCGCTATTCCGCGAGAGTTCTAAAGGATGTGGAAATCTCCCCCTCTCCAATGTGGCTCAGGCGAAGGCTCCAGGCAAGTGGGATCCGTCCTATTAATAGCATCGTAGACATTACAAACTATTTACTCCTGGAACTTGGGCAGCCCATGCACGCCTTTGATCTTGACAGGCTCTCAAAGCGCGAAATCAACGTGAAAAGAGCGGGAGATGTGTCCTCCTTCAAAACCCTTGACGGCGTAAAGAGGGAAATTACGGGTGATACCCTCCTTATATGGGACGGTGAGAAACCAGTTGCACTTGCAGGAATCATGGGTGGGGAAAACAGCGAGGTATCAGGAGATTCTGTGAATATCCTCTTCGAGAGCGCTCACTTTTCACCCCGGTCGATCCGGAGAAGCTCAAAACATCTCGGTCTTTCAACCGAATCTTCATATCGTTTCGAGAGGGGAGTGGACCCATCAGGGACATTATACGCTGTGGACAGGGCCATATCCATTCTTTCAACCTTCTCCCAATTTGTGCTCTTAAAAGGGTCCATCGATGTGAGAGAGAGAGGTAAAAAGGAATCAGGGGTGATCTTCCGGACGAAGTGGGCAGAGAAGATTGCAGGCCTTCCATTAGAGCAGGAGGAATCAAAAGGGATTTTCGAAGGGCTGGGATTCAGAGTGGAGGATGCAGATAAATCTGAATTGAGAGGTTTCGTGCCTTCTCACCGGGTCGATATCGCACGCGCAA
>CAYSOQ010000100.1:0-5633 GCA_964432685.1 uncultured bacterium | reverse complement strand
CCGTATGAATACGTATCGGTTCTACCAGTAATTGAAGTAGTTACAGGGATACCCCCCTCACCTTCGATCACTATGATCGAATCGGAACTCTCTGATGAATTTGGTTCGTATGAAAAACGCGCGGACAGAGAAACGCTTAAATTCTCAGAAATATCGGTCCTGTAGGTACTGTTGAGTCCCGGAACGCTGAAATCATTAAGTTCATCATGGCGTGTGTATACCTCTCCACTGAAGGTCCCGCTGGTGCTCAAACTCGAGTCCTTCCCCTTGCCTTCGAGTTCCATGTTCAGATAGGGAGTAAAGTAGAAATCTGATTTGGCTCCCGTCTCCTCTCCCTCTATATTATCGCTCCACCTGATATCGGAGCCCAAAGATGTATTCAATCTGTAAAGGAGCGCCCAGGTAGAGCTGGGTGATACAAACAGAAGGAACAGAAGGAGTGCAATAAACTTATTAATATTAATTGGGCACCTCATGGAATTATTATTGTATCCCCGGGCTCGAGAAAAATATTTTTCCTCTCTGCCCCCGATTTTAGGAGTTTCCCGTAATTGATTTTGACCCTTTTTTGCCCTGAGGGGGTGTTCCGGATTAGAATGATGTTGCTTGTAGAAGCATACTCGGTGAACCCACCCGCAAGGGATATTGCCTGGAGGACGCTTATATTTTCTCGGAGGGGGAAGGTCCCCGGCTTTCGGATCTCACCCATAATGAAAAACTTTGGATAATTGACTGTTTTCACTGTTATCGTCACTATCGGCTCAATGACGAATTCTTTAAGTCTCTCAGCGATCCCCTCCCGAAGTTCCACGGCAGTCATGCCTCTGGCGTTCACATCCTGGAGGAGAGGAAGGGATATCTTGCCATCGGGCCTGACCATAACGTCCATTGTTAGTTCCTTGTTGTTCCAAACGGAAACGTGCAGCACATCTCCTGGACCGATCTTGTAGTCATCTTTCCCGTCATCCTTATGAATAATCTTTTTCCCCATCTCTCCCTGTGAGGAAGCACCATCCCGGAGGATAGCGGTCCCCTCGATCTTTTCAGATTCAACTCCTGGATTGGATTTCAAGGAGGCCTCTTCATCGGTTTTGACTACTGGCGTGGCAACCCTGCACCCTGCCGATAAAGATGCGATCACCAGTACGAGAATAAAGATGTTCACTATTTTGGTTATACTATCTGTCATCAAACCACTCTCCACATACGAGGTTTTACTCTTTTACCATACCCGATTAATCCATCAAAGAAAATATTTCGAAATATTGAGTTTTATATTTGAAGAAATGTTTTCAAGGAGGAGGGACACTCGCTCATCTCCAGATAAATATCCTTCAAAGATGGCCTCCATATCTTTGAAAAGCCCTTTCTTTACCTTTACCCTCTGGTTCTTTGAAAATTTTACCGCCTTCCAGACCAGGTGGATATACCCATCCTTTTCCCTCCCCCTGATATTTGCGACAACACCGTCACCAATATCAACAGGACCCGAGCCAAAATCCACAAAACCAACGACGCCCCTTGTGTACTTGATCTTGTGATACCACTCCTCGAGGGACACCCTGACAAAGATATACCGGGGAAACAGGGGCTCGACACCTGTTTTTCTCTCCCTGATTTTAGGAAAAATTTTCTTGACCTTTGGGCAGTAACATTCTACTCCCGCTTCGGAGAGAACCCGCTCAACCTTTCCTTCCTCCCTCGGCTTTATAAATAAGAGGTACCAGTTCATCGGGGATATATTCTCCTGATAAGCAATTTCACAGGCTACCGCCAGTCCGAATACTTATTCGGCTTTAATATCAAGGCTTTATTCATTTTCCCCTCAATCATCCGCTTTTCGATCAGTTTTACCTGTATAGCAAAAACCTCATGGGTTCTTGCCGATACCGCACTCTTTCATCTTGTAGAGCAGGGCTTTGTAAGAAATTTTTAATATCTTTGAAGCTTTTCGCCTGTTCCACTGAACTTCGTTCAACACTTTTTGGATAACTATTCTCTCTGCCCGCCTCGAAGCGGTCTTCGATATTTCCTTGAGTGATACCTCTCCCGAATTTAAATCCATGTTCTCAATCATCAGGGAGACCTCATCTCTCTCCCTCACAATACCTTTGGCACCAGGCACGGCATCTTGAATACCGCTCTCCTCGTAGAGCATTTCATCCTCTCTCTTCCTGATGATCTCCTGGATCACCTGGAAGTCGCTCCCCATCAGGATAACCCTCTTTATGATATTCTCGAGTTCCCTTATGTTTCCCGGCCAGGAATACTTGGTGAAGAGATCCATGAGAGTATCGGAGATTCTTATATCATCTTTATTGTACATGTTTGCGAACTTGCTGAGAAACCGCTCTGTCAAAACAGAGATATCCTCCTTCCTCTCCCGCAATGCAGGAAGGTGAATATTCACCACGTTAATCCTGTAATAGAGGTCTTCCCTGAATGAACCTTTCCTGACTGCATCCTCGAGGTCCCTGTTTGTTGCCGCAACTATTCTAGTGTTTACCTCTATATCCCTTTCTCCTCCAACCCTCGAAAATGACCTGTCCTGTACAACCTGCAGGAGTTTCGATTGGAGTTTAACCGGCATCTCAGAGATCTCATCGAGAAAGATCGTCCCCTTCGAGGCCAGTTCAAATTTACCAAGTTTCCTTCTGTACGCCCCGGTAAAGGCACCTTTTTCATATCCGAAAAGCTCACTCTCGAGGAGTTCGTAAGGCAGGGCAGCGCAGTTCACTTTCACAAATGGATTTTCCCTGATATAGGATCCTTTGTGGATTGCTCTGGCGATAAGGTCCTTTCCCGTCCCGCTTTCACCGGTGATGAGAACGGTAATATCGGTTTCAGCCACCTGGTCAACCATGGCCTTGACTTTTTTCATTGAATCGAAGATATCGAAGAGGAGGGTATATTCATCATCACCACTCCGTAAACTTCGAAGTTCATTCAGTTCCTTCTTTTCTTTTATCCCTTTTAAAGCAAGATCGATTTTTATAAACAGTTCTTCATAATCGAAGGGTTTTTTCAAATAATCAGTGGCTCCCAGGCGCATTGCACGTACCACTTCCTCGATCTCTGACTGACCGGATACCATGAGGATGGGCAGATAGGCATTTCCGTTTCTGAACCGGGAAACCAGGTCAATACCGCTTCCATCTGGAAGGTACACATCGAGGAGAACAAAGGAGGGCCTGTGTTTATCGAAGGCTGCAATCGCTTCTTTCTTGTTCGTTGAGACGATTACCTCCAACCCCTTACCTTCCAAAAAAGTACGAGTTAGATTGACAAAAGATGGATCGTCGTCAACTAGGAGAATTTTTCCCTCCAAAGTCCCTCCAGATATCGTCTTAGTTCCCCATTCTATTAACAACTAGCGTGCCATTATATTACAAAAATTCCCTTGAATGAGTAAAATATTATATACACCTGATTCCAAAGGTAAATATATTTCATAATTCTGAGAATATAATTTCCCACTCACCATGTATTTCCTTAATAGGTAAATATTTTTCCTTTATTAGGAATATTAATACCCTTATTTACACCTTTATTGAGTATTCTCCACGGGAAGGGTAAATGAGATCTCTGTTCCCTTCCCCGGTTTGCTCTTAATATTCATCGTTCCCTTTTGCACTTCAATAAGACGTTTGCATATGGAGAGCCCAAGTCCGACTCTTCCTGTCCCATCACGCTGAAATATCTGAGGGTCTTTCCCGAGAATCCCTCTGATATTTTCTTGAGGAATCCCACACCCGTTATCCCGGACCGTCACTTTAATATCTGAGTCTCTCCTCTCATCAACACTGATTGAGATCTCCCCCCCCTTCGAGGTAAACTTGATTGAGTTAGTCACGAGGTTGTCCAGTATCTGGGCAATTTTCAATCTGTCTCCGTAAATAACCAGATCTTCCTGGGGTATCACTTTCTTCAGGTGGATCTCCTTCATCTCGCAATATGCGTTTAAAAAATCGATGCATTCATCAATCACGTCTTCAAGGGAAAATTTCCTGTTCTCCACATGTATAGTCCCCATCTCCACGGAATGATAGTCGAGTATCGACTCGAGCATCATGATTCCCCGTTTCAGGCACTTGTCACCCTCATCGATCATATTCCCCATTTCATTGGAACATGTTCCCTTAAAATTGTCAGACAGGACTTTGTAGTATCCGTTCAATACGGTGAGCAGGGTTTTTAAATCGTGCCCTGCCATGGACATCATGAAACTCTTGAAGAGTGAAAGTTTCTCTATTTCCCGATTTTTCTTCTCCAATTCTTTGACCATTCTTTTCAGCTTCCTCTCCCCTCTTTTCTTCTCCTCGTAAGCCTGAACCTTCTCGTATGCCCTCCTCACGGAGTGGAGCAGAACTTCTGGTTCAAAGGGCTTGGAAATATAGTCATAGGCCCCGAGGCGAAGTGCCCTGAGAGATGATTCGAACGATGCATATCCTGTAATAATGATCACCGGAACATGGGGGTATGACATGCCTACCCGGGAGAGGAGTTCGAGGCCAGATTCTCCGTTCAGGTTGATGTCCGTAACGACTACGACCCTCTTGTTCTTCTTCTGCAAGAACCCGAGGGCCTCCTCAACGGTGGATGCTTCCATGCCGATGAACCCTCTGGAGGTCACCACAGCGACCATTGACTGGATAAACGCCCTGTCATCCTCAACTATGAGGACTGTTGTCTTCTTCACTCGCCCCCCCTGATATCCCACCAAAATGAACCTTGAAAAGCGATCCTCCATTCACCTTTTCGTAGGTAATCCTGCCGCCATGCTTCTCTACAAGCCTTCCAGTGATCCACAGGCCCAGGCCTCCTTTATTTCCTTTACTGGAGTGGAGCGGCCCTTCGAAGAGGTGGGGGATGAGCTGGTCCTCCACTTCCTTCCCGCTGTTGAATATTTCAATGGTAGTTCCCCCATCTTCCTCCTTTACCTCCACCCAGACATCATCCCCTTCCCCGGAAGCTTCGATTGCGTTAACTACCAGATTGGAGAAGATCTGGCGCACAGCGGGTGGAGGAAGGGATATGATTACTTTATCGTGGGGAATCCTGAGAGAAAAAGAAGTCCCTCTCGACTGGAATATCTTATCGTAAATAGTCCCCATAAATTTCAATTCTTCACAAATATCAGAATTCCCCAGCCCAGAATTTTTTTCAAAGTCGAGGCTTCCTATTGCCTCTATAAGTGAATCGATTCGCAAAGTTTCCCCGTGGATCGCCTTCAGGTTCTCCAGAGCCACATCAGACTTCCTCCTCCCTCCTCCATGTTTATTCATCTCCTCAGTTACCAGATAGAGGTAATTCCTAATAGTTCCAAGGGGGGTTTTTATCTCGTGGAGTATCTCCCTGTAGTAGGCTTCCCACTTTTTAAAATAACTGGTTTCTTCCACTTTTTTCTCTAGGGCCTTCTCTTCCGTCACATTCATGAATATAAAAATCTTTTTATCTTCAACGGCTGCTTCTTCCACCGCGAATGTTTGGCCCTCGAATTCACAAATCGCCCCTTTTTTAATCAGGGTTTCATCGATCATTTCTGAAAAACGTTCACATATCTCCCTATCGCCAAAAATCTCTATAACATTAAAGTGATTATCAGTTATAACAACTAATAATGTGCTCAAACT
>CAYSOQ010000099.1:0-5646 GCA_964432685.1 uncultured bacterium | reverse complement strand
CGTAGGCTAACATGATTGCCTGTCTGAATATGAAATGGCTCGCCATGAGCGAGCGAAGCGAGTCGAATGGTGCCGAAGGCGGGCTTGCCACGCCGTAGGCTAACATGATTGCCTGTCTGAATATGAAATGGCTCGCCATGAGCGAGCGGAGCGAGTCGAATGGTGCCGAAGGCGGGACTCGAACCCGCACGGGCGTTAACCCACCACCCCCTCAAGATGGCGTGTCTACCAGGTTCCACCACTTCGGCACTAATTTCAAAAGTATTGAGGGAAAAATAGTAATACCTTTCCTCTTAAAATTCAAGGGGAATTATACTCACTATGGAAACCGGATTTGTCTGGATAGTAGAATAGGTGTATGTCCAGGAAAAGGGAAAAAACCTGCTTTTTGGGGATCGATCAGGGCAGTTCTCTCACGAAAGTGTTGCTGGTCAGAGGAGACGGTGAAGTCCTCTTTATTACATCTCGAAAGGTGAAGACTTTTCGACAGGGGAATACCCTGTCCCAGAGCCCTCAGGGAATCTATGCATCGGTGATGAAGGGGTTGAAGGAGGTCTTTAAATATGCGGACGATAACGGGTTAAGCATTGCAGGGGGAGGGATCGCTACACAGAGAAGTTCATTCCTCTATTTTGACAGAAGTGGGAACCCTTTAACCCAGATTATTTCCTGGCGGGATGTTTCCTCAGCAAAGGAACTGATAAGGTTCAGGAAAGATGCATCGATTATCAGGGAAGTAACTGGGCTCCCCCTCACTCCCTATTACAGCGCAACGAAGATGAGGCGTTACATTCCTCGAGGGAAAAAAGAGATATTATTCGGTACAGTGGCGACATATCTCCTCTATAGGCTAACTGGAGGAAGAGTGTTTGCGTTAGACCCCGGAAACGCCCAGAGGACTCTTCTATTCGATATTCGTACCCTTGAGTTTTCACCCACCCTCATGGGTCTATTCGAAATCCCTGGAAATGTCCGGTTTCCTGAAATAAGGGATACGGCGGCTCCTTACGGGATGGTGAAGGTGGGAAGATGGAGGTTTCCCATCCAGTCGATGAACGGGGATCAACAGGCGGCCTTCATCGCATCGTCAGGCTGGAGAAGCGGGTGGAGGCTGATCAACCTGGGGACAGGCGGATTCATGCTCCACCCGGTAGGACCCTCCCCCAAAGAGGGGGATGGGTTGATCATCACCCTGAGCCATGCCATGAAAGGTAAGGCCTTTCTGATGATGGAGGGAACGGTGAATGCTGTTGGCGATGCCCTCAACTTTTTCGAAGGTGTTTCGGGGAAATTCCGTCCTGATTCGGAACTGCCTGGAAGAAACCTGCCTGTAAGCGTATACGGCCTGCAGGGTACCGGGGCACCTTTGTGGGATGAGGAATTTCCTGCTTCTACCTCGGGAATGGTACCCGGTACGGGGAGGGTTGACCTGCTATGGTCCGCTCTATTCGGAGCACTCTCTTTCTTCAGGTTTATCCATGAGAAGATAAATCTCTGCGGGGGTGAAGCCCCCTCACAGGTTATATCGGGAGGTCTCTCTCATATTATTGGAGTGGGGGAGTTCCTGAGGGACCTCACTGGTGTGGACACCTATATATCAAAAGCCGGAGATTTAACAGGTATCGGCGCAGCCCTCACTGGGACAGGTTTGAATCCTTCGAGGGACATGATTATCCGAAAACGGAGCCTCTATAAAGTTAGAGGCAGGGGGTATGTGGAGGCGGAAAAATACTTTCAGCGGTGGAAAAAACTTTACGAATATGCAAAGACCTGTCAATTAGATGGGCGTATCTCTAACGGGAGTAGGGGTATAGAGTGAATTCTATCCTCAAGGAAGTACCCAGATAGTCAAGGGAAATGACACCATTCTTCTGTGTTCTTCCCTCTCCTTTGTCATTTCCCTTTTTTCCACCCTCGAGTTCAAGGGAACAATTTCCCGTGAGTGTTTTTAGGTTGAACGAAAGTTGTGCGGTTCCGTTGAGGGTGGGAATCCTGACTCCCTTCCTCTTGAAGGTGAGTTCCGCATCCATTTCCTCCGAAGAAAGGGTACCGGTACATTCAGGCTCGTGGGTCACACCGTCGTACCTGATTTTCAATGATATCCCCCTGAAGAAGGCCCTTGTGGAAAAAAGCTCGAAATCTGCATCTTCCTCGGGCCCAAGGGACAGGAATACACCGTGTGCCTCGAAACGCTCGAGGGGGATATCGCTCGAAGAATTGAGAAGAATTTTCCCTGCAGCGATGAGAGAGTAGAGTTTAGAGGAACTCAGGCGCAGAAGTTCAGAGTTGATCCTCACTTTTCCATCTGGTGAGGATAGCTTCAGGTTGTGAAATTCAAAGGCATCGTTGATCCCGGGAATTCCCACCTTTTCCACATAGACCGAGTACCCCGTCTTCTCTTCCAGGTATTCTCTGAATACCTTTGCCCTCTCCTCTTCGTCGATGAGCATATCAAGGAATTTTAGAAAGCTTTCCTTTCCCGCCACTTGAGGTCTCCGTGATGAATATTCCACAAAATGTGTGGATTAATCAGTACAATAATCTGCGAATGTATTTTGAAAGATTACACTTCTTGAGGGTTTTTTTCAATATGCATAAATAGTGTGCACGTCAATATGAGAGTGAGAAGCGTTTCCTGGATTTCATCTTGGTAGTGTAGTAGAGGAACTTGTCTATCTTTAACCCTTCGAGGGATATGTCGAACTTAAATTTGCTGAAACATGTTTTTAGCATCTCGAAGTTTTCGATGAAAAAGATTGAGGCGGAATTATATCCGTAGTTCAGGATCTGGACCCTCTCGGAATAGTTCATGCTCCCGTATAGAAAAAGCGTCGATTCCATCTGGCCGGGCTCGATAAGAAGAAAATCCGCCTGGGGGTTTGATTCCTTGAGAAGGGAAAGGCCGAGATCTAGCTTGACCCGTGAGTTGATCCGAAAAGACTGCTCGTTCACATTGGAGATCCCGGCTTCCGCGATCGATTTGCAGCACCCCAGGACTGTTGGAATCGATACGATCGTCTTGTCGTTATACACCGGGACAACGGGGTTTATGATCACCATGAGGGTTGCCCCGTTTTTTATTGCAACGTCAAAGTGTCCTGACCGCTCTGACGCACCGTCGATGAAGTAGCCCCCGTCAATCTTGACTGGAGAGAAATATACGGGTATTGCCGTAGAAGCCCGGATTGTTTTGGAGATGGGTATATCCTTGTTCCCCTCTTCACCGAAAACATGCCTCTCCCCCGTGTCCAGTTCAACAGCGATGATGTAGAGTTCTTTCCTGAGTTGCTCGAAGTCATCTGTGTTTCCTGGAAGATTTAAGAGGTGTTCCATGTACATTTCCAGGTTCCGGTTGTTGTAAATTCCAGAGGGAAGGAAGGATTCAAGGGCGTTCAGGAGGTTCACGAGTTTTACTTTTTTTTTCTCACTCCGTATTTTCCGGATGATTTTGGGGAGGGAAAGGGAAAAGTTCCAGAGTCCCTTAATGTATTCCCTCACGGGGAAGGAGTAGAGGTCTTCCTGGTTAAGGTAAAAGGGATTATCCACCGGCCCGAGGACCGACCGATACATGATCCGGGAGGTAACGCCGTTTGCAAGGAGAGATGCAGGGATGGCACCTGCAGAGATACCTACGAACATATCAAAGTGGGTGGACCGTCTCCCTACTAGAAGATCATCCAAAGCCGCGAGGGCACCAAGTTGGTAGATGCCCCCCGTGATCCCCCCTCCACTCAATATGATAGCCGTTTTACCCATGGTCATCTGCGGCATCTCTTTAAAAGCCCATAATAGCAGATATTATTGCCCCCTGGGTGAACATATTTAACGTTACGACCCCCAGGTTGGGAATATAATAAATAAAGTAGTTTCCGTCCGGGTTGAACCGGATGGAAAGATTAACTCCTGGAGGAAATCAGTTATGGAGAAGGGAAGGTTATTGTGCCTTTTAGCCCACCCGGATGACGAAACCTTTGGCCCCGGGGGGACCATTTCGAAGTATTCAGATGAAGGGGTTGAAACATACCTTGCCACTGCCACAAGAGGAGAGGCAGGAATGCTGGGAGACCCCCCTGTTGCGACCAGGGAAAACGTGGGAGATGTTCGGGCAGAGGAACTCAGAGGGGCCGCCAGGGTGCTTGGAATCAAAGAAATTTATTTCATGGGATTCGTTGACGGGAGCCTTTCGGAAATCAAGGACGATTCTCTTCTTGAGAGGGCGGTATACACTATAAGAAAATTCCGTCCCCACGTGATTATCACCTTCGGGCCCGGGGGAATTTCAGGACATCCAGATCACATAACCATATCGAGGGTTACTACGGATGCATACGAGATATCTTCTGACCCTGACGCCTACACTCACCACTTCGATAACCAGGTGAAGAGTCCCTGGGAGCCTCTCAAACTCTACTATTTCGAAATCCCCGATGAATGGTTGAAAAGGGTGAGGGCAAATCTTAAGGGAGTTCCTCTTAGGGAAATCACGACAATCATCGATACTGCGGAATATGTGGAGCGAAAAATAGAAGCATTTTATTGTCATAAGACACAGAAAAAGGATTACACCCGTATCCTATCAAGGGACAATTACAGGAAATTTATTAGAAAAGAGTATTACGTTCTCGCCCGAAGCAGGGTTGAGGAACTGGAGTACCCTGAAGGGGACCTCTTCCTTGGAATCGATTTAACAGATCCACATTCCTTAAACCCTTAACAGTGGAGCTGTCTCAAGGGGACTCCCGGACTTGAAGGCAACAATTCTGGATTTGACCTCTTTAAAGGGAATCTCTTTGCGGGGATGATGGGAATTAAGGGTAAGGAGATGCGGCACACCATGAGGTTCCTTACAGATGTGGAATATATAACATGTGGAATATATAACATAAGGAACAATATATGAAGGTGCGGGGGGGGAGTCACTCATGAAGATCGGGATATTCGGGGAAACCCTTGCGGGCAAGAGCACTCTTTTACGTGTGCTCGTGGCTCAATTCGGGTATGCCATGGATGATGGAAAAAGGCGGAAGGGGCTGTTCGTTGTGAATGTTCCAGATGAAAGGCTTGATCACCTTGAGAAGGTGTTCAAGCCCGGGAAGAAAGTATTCAGTACAATTACCTTCCAGGAAGTGGCTCCAGGAAGCGAGAGAGCCATCGATGGGCGTACTATCCCTGTGTTGAATTCATGTGACCTTCTGTTACTGATGGTCCCAGCATTTTTAAGGGAGGAACTTTCCAGCAGGGAAGGAGCACTCTACAATTATTACAGGGATCTTGAAAGTGAAATCTGCCTGGCAGATTACATGGTTGCCCAGAAAAGGCTCGAGAGGCTTAAGAAAGAGGGGCGCAAAGGGCGGGAACGGGACCTCATGGAGAGGGTGGTTACAGCCCTCGAGGATTCCACACCCCTTCGGAGTATTCCCCTCGTTGAGGTAGAAAAAAAAATCCTTTCGAGTTTCAGTTTTTTGAGCCTCGTACCGATCATAGTAGTAGTGAACATTGGAGAGGATGATATCGGGAAAAGAATCCCCCTGGCTGGAAAGGAAAAATTGGCATCTATCGGGATTGAAACAATAATGCACTGTGGGAAACTCGAGGATGAAGTAATGGGGCTGGATTCAGGCGAGAGGCGAGCATCTCTTTATCCAT
>CAYSOQ010000098.1:0-5651 GCA_964432685.1 uncultured bacterium | reverse complement strand
TTCGAACCGAGTTGAACGATAGAGAACGCGGTCACTCGCCAGATCTTCGCGAATTCCCTCCGGGGGGGGAT
Organism: uncultured bacterium; assembly: GCA_964432685.1. Taxonomy (GTDB): domain Bacteria; phylum Desulfobacterota; class Deferrimicrobia; order J040; family J040; genus CAYSOQ01. The sequence continues at coordinate 5,580 of CAYSOQ010000098.1, read as the reverse complement.
TTTTCCCCCTTGATGAAGGCGGTGAACGAGGAATTTGGGAGGCGGCGGGGGAAAGGGGGCCTGGCCATCGTTTTTGATGTGGACCCCTACCAGCTTATGTATTGACGGCACGATCCTTGTAAGTACCTCTTTTAAAATGTTGGGAGGTGCCACATGAGGATCAATTTTATTTTGAACAGAGGGGGGATCCCTGAGGGAAAACTCGCGGATGTAGAGATCTACTTCGACGAGGGAAGGCTTTCGGGACTGAAACTCACGGGGATTACCATGTGGAGGGGGAACGGCTCAAAGGGGCCATTCGTGACCTTTCCAAGCAGGCCATACATGGATGGAGAGCGGAGGAGGTTTTACGACTACCTGAGGACCGGTTCGTCGAATCCGGTTGCAGGGAAGGAATTCAAGGATTATGTAATTGAGGAATATTTTCAGATCGTAGAAGAGGAGTAGTTGTACACGCCCGAATCCCCGGATCAATAAGATTTATTTTAACCCAGAAGGTTAAGCGCTTCTTCGGGCGAAAGGTCCTCGTGAACCACGGATCTTACTGCCTGTATCATGGGCACAGGGTGGGGTGACTGCCAGATGTTCCTCCCCATGTCCACGCCGGCGGCACCCTTTTGAACCGCATGGGAGGCCAGGTTGAGAACATCCAGCTCGGTTTCCAGTTTGGGCCCCCCGGCGATTATGATGGGAACTGGGCAGCTATCAACGACCGTTTCGAAGTCATCACAATAATATGTCTTTACGAAGGAAGCCCCAAATTCCGCCGCGATACGGCAGCAAAGAGAGAGATAGCGGGCATCTCTTTTTTCAAGCTCCTTGCCCACGGCGGTAACCGCAAGTACGGGGATTCCGTAAGGCTGGGCTTCATCTACGAGGCGTGCCAGGTTCAGGAGAGTCTGGTGTTCATACTCGGTTCCAACGAATATCGATAGGGCTACAGCAGCGACATTCAACCTGACCGCATCCTCCATCGATACCGTAATTCCTTCGTTGGCAAGATTTTTACCTAAAATGCTCGACCCTCCCGATACTCTCAGGACGATGGGGACCGACGTGTCAGGGTTTACTGAGGTCCTCAGCACACCTCTCGTCAGCATCAAAGCATCCGAATAAGGCAATAAAGGCTCAATGGTCTTCCGCGGGACCTCGAGATCTTTTGTAGGCCCCAGGAAAAAACCGTGATCGACTGCCAGCATGACCGTACGCCCATTTTCCGGGTTGAATATCCTGGACATGCGATTTTTCATTCCCCAGTCCATATTTCCCTCCACTCACATAAAATTCTTACCCGTTTGGTTCTATTATAACTTTTATTGAGTCACCTGCTTCTGAAACTTTCTGAAAACCCTTATCCGTCTCGTCGAGGGGAAACCTGTGGGTGATCATTTCCCCCACATTTATTGATGATGAACTGATGAGGTTAAGGGCCTGCCATGAATCATGTGGGCTGGCTCCATATGATGTGGTAAGAGTAATATCGTTTCGGAAAAAGAGATCGTTTAAAGGCAGGGGGATTTCAACCCCGGGATCGGTGGGAGCGAAAAAGAGTACCCTTCCCCCACGTTCCACACTTTCAAGTGCCTGAAGTTGGGCACTTATTGCACCGGTACACACAAATACCAGGTCAGCCAGCCTTCCATAGTTCAGTCTTCTAATAATTGCTCCTATATCCTCTCCCGGTGAAACTGCCTCGTCTGCTCCGAATTTTACCGCACCGTCCCTTCTGAACTTAACCGGGTCCACGGCCACGATTCTTCCAGCCCCTGAAGCTCTTGCGTAGTGAATAGTCAACAGGCCGGAAATTCCGCTGCCAATAATTAATATGCACTGGCCCGGGGTCAACTGTGCAATCCGCCCGGCCCTGACCACACATCCAAGGACCTCATGAAAAGATGCTTCCTCGTAAGATACCCCCTCGGGTATCCTGAATACACCACGGTCCACATTTATCGCTGGAAGCCTCAAATATTCCGAGAACCCCCCTGGATCGAAATTCGTGGCCCTCAGGGTATCACACGCTGTGTGATGTCCGGTCATGCAGTAGTAACATGTATTGCAGGGAACATGATGGGAGGCGACTATGCGGTCGCCAACAAAGAACGTTTCAACATCCGCTCCTGCCTGGGCAACCTGTCCTGCCACCTCATGCCCAAGGACGAGGGGGGCCTTCTTTAGGCGATACCATTCCATCACATCGCTTCCACAGATCCCGCTCGCCTCCACCTTCATCAATATCTCACGGGGGCCGATATCAGGGACCGGAATCTTCTGGATCCTTATATCCCTGTTGTTGTAATAAATGGCAGCGCGCATAGCATATCCTACAATTTAGACCACCTTCATTCAATAAAGAGATAACTCATTGGTAAAAAAGGTGAATCTAAAGTTACTGGAACAGGTATTTTCTCGATGATATTTGGTTAGAAAGGAAGAAGCTCTTAATTACCCTATCTTTGCCTCGCTCCAATCGATGGCTATGTGGAGAGCGTCTTCAAGGCTTTTCGCATACTTGGATCTGGCCAACCGGAGGAGTCCCAGGATGTTGTCTCCCCGCTCTTCTTTCCTGCGTTCGAAGATCGTCCCGATAGCATCTTTTTCTTTCGTCACGTAATCAACCCTGTAGACGGTCACGTTTTTCATGGACCCCCCAAGCGAGCACTCTTTCTCATTAACTTAGTGTAAGAGAGTTCTTACCTTCATGTCAAAATTATATTTACAATCAAGGAAGATACTATAACCAGGCCCTTACCTTTTGTGGCGGTTGCGCGAAAGGGGAGGGATCGTGCAATCCAGTCTCTTTACTGGAAATCCCTGGGAACAGATAATAGAATAGGAACGTTTTCTACTTTTAAAACGACGAGGGGATGAGTATATGGAAAAAAAGGATCTCCACTTTATCCTGATGGCAGCTCTCGTGGTTGGGCTCCTGGTAGTCCTATCACTGTCGGGGAAACCGAGGTACCTCCCCTCGGATAAATCCCACAGGACTGCCACGACAGACGCTTTGTGCCTCTCCTGCCACGATTCGCAGTCAGATTACCCCATGTCAAAGGAGCATCCTCCGAAATACAAAAAATGCTACCTGTGCCACAAGAAGAAGGGGTAACGGCTTATTGAAGAAGTATCTGGTTATTTCAGACACCCACGAACTTTCTGGAGAGAGGGTCCTCGAAACATTAGGTGATCATATTCAGGGGGTGGATGGGATCATCCATTGTGGGGATGTAGTAGGGATGGGAGTTATAGAAGCCCTTGAAGAGCGTGTTCCCGTGATTGCCGTTGCGGGGAATATGGATACGCTGGATATAAAACGGAAATACCCAAAGCAGAAAATACTCGAAGTTGAGGGTTTGCGGATTGGTATCGTACATGGATGGGGAAGCCCGCACGGCATCCTGTCGAAAATCCTCTACGCTTTCAGAACCGAACCCCTCGATGCGATACTTTTTGGCCACACACATGAAAGTATGAACCGGGAGAAAGACGGAATTCTTCTCCTCAATCCCGGGTCGCTTCTGGACAGGGTTTTTTCGAACCGGAATTCCCTGGGAATTCTGGAAGTGGGCTCAACGCTCAAGGCTGAGATCATCGAGGTAAACCCATGACAGGGGATTATCTTTTCGGGGCTCATGTTTCAGTCGCTGGAGGAATATCAAATGCGCCTGGAAACGGGCAGGAATCCGGGTGTGATGTAATCCAGGTCTTTACGCGATATCCCACAAGGTGGGTGACCCCTCCCATACCTTCGCATGAGGTGGAAGCCTACTTCTCTGCCATGGATGAGGTGGGGGTCAATACTGTGGCGAGCCACGGAAGCTATCTGATCAATTTAGCGAGCGGCGATCCGGGGCTTTATGAACGATCCATAGAGGCCTTGAGAGACGAGCTCCAGAGGGCTATGGGGCTTAAGATCCGTAACGTTGTCATCCATCCGGGGAGCGCGGGTAACGAGGCGGAAACCGAAGGGATCGGCAGGGTAGCAAGGGCGGTAAAAATGGTGACCGCAGAATATCCGGAAATCGACCTGTGCCTCGAGACCACTGCTGGTCAGGGAACCTCCCTTGGGTTCCGCCTATCCCAGTTGAAGGATATTATAGAGGGAGCGGGCTCTCCTTTAAACGCCTGCATCTGCCTTGATTCTTGCCACCTCTTTGCCGCAGGGTACGACATAGGTAGTTCCGAAGGGTTTTCTGATTTCACAAAGGAACTCGTGGACCTGGGTCTCACGGGGAAAGTCCGGGTCATCCACCTGAACGATTCGAAACGGGAACGGGGAAGCAGGGTGGACCGGCATACCCACATAGGGGAAGGTATGATGGGCATCGAGGGGTTCAGGAACCTGATCAATTTTCCGGCTTTCCGGGAAGTCCCTTTCATCATAGAGACCCCTAAGGAGGGTGAAGCGGGAGAGATGGACAGGAGGAATCTCGAGAAGTTGAGAAAGCTCATACAAAGGAGGTAGGAGAATGGATTACCGGGAACTCACTGAACTTGCAAAGCATTACAGACAGACTTTCGGGAGGATCGTGAAGTGTGAAACATACTCCATGCCCGACGGGATCCTGGCGATTACTCGAATGCATGATGATTTTCATGACATCAACCTGGCCATGCTGTTTGACGACTCCTACAGGGTTAAAGATGTGGCAGTAGAGATGGAGCGGATACCCTTTCCCCAGTGTGAAACCCTGCCCAGGAAAAGCTTGAAGAACATTATCGGGCTATCTCTCAATCAAAAGGGGGTTATGAGGAGGGTTAAGGAACTCATCCCGAGAAAAGAGGGATGCACACATATTTACGAGGTCCTGGAATCTACTTTCAGAGCAGTTTTCGTAGGGTCCTACAGTGTGATTGGGGAACTCTACGAAGGAGCTCTCGACCTCGGGCTGGAGGAGGAGAGGCAGTACTGGATGTCCACTCCTGTACTCCGGGATACATGCTACTCTTTCTCCACGGAAACTGCTGATGAAGAGATCCTCTCGAGGGCCCTCGAGAAAATAGAGGAAGCGAGTACCAAGGCTGCAAAAATAAAAGAGGTGAAAAAGGGAAATACAAACCGAGAACCGTGATTGAATGATGCAAGTTCAAAGTTTCTAGATCAAAGTTCAAAGGAAAAACTCAAATAATAGTTCCTGGTTCCTAATTCCTAAGTAAATTTCGAAATACTAAGCACGAAACTCTAAACAAATATTAAATTCTAAATACAAATGACCAAAACAACCCCCAAATAATCAACTGGTTTGGTTTCGAATTTGGGTGATTCGGATTTGTTTAGGATTTCGGATTTAGTGCTTCGGATTTACTCTGAACTGTATTGATTGGTTGTCCCACGTCCTACGTCCGATGTCCGACGAAAACTGACAATTCTGAATTCCGAGGAAAACCAATAATAGTTCAAAGGAAAACCTGGGTTTAATGAAACTTCTTTCCTTGAAACTTTATTCAATGAAACTTGTGTTTATTGAAACTGGCATAGTTGTCAGGTAGGTTGTTCCTGATTGACTGGGACCTGGGAACTGGAATCTGGAAACTGTTTTATGGATGTGAGAATAAGGTTATATTCGGGTACCTGGGGAC
>CAYSOQ010000097.1:0-5680 GCA_964432685.1 uncultured bacterium | reverse complement strand
TTGAGGTCTCTCTAATGTGCAGTGACACTAGACTCCCCGGATACAGCCATATCTATATCCCCATCTTCAGAGGCAGAGTTCGATTCCTCGATCAGCACACCCTCCTCGCCATGCTCTTCCAATCCCTTTTCCTCTTTGACTGTGCCAAATATCCGGCGCAGTATAAGCTTCAACTCTTCTGGCGACGAGATTATCTTTTCTCCCCTCTCCATGCAGAGGGAGATTTCTCCGTTCTCCTCAGATACGACGATGGATACTGCATCGGTTTCGTATGTGATGCTCAGCGCTGCCCTGTGCCTTGCCCCTCGCATGGGAATATTCATCACTTCCTGGATGATGGGCAGGATTACCCCTGCGGCAACCACCCTCTCATTTGAAACGACTATAGCTCCGTCGTGTAGGGGGGAATCGGGGTGCGTAATGGATATGATCAGGTCATAGGATAATTTCCCGTCAATAGGAATCCCCCTCGCGGCAATATCCTTGAGCCCCATATCCCGCTCGAGGATAATTATCGTCCCCCTCCGATCCATGGAGATAGCGCCTATCGCTTCTATAAGCTCATCGATAACCTCGGTTTTAGCACCGCTTCCCATGCGGAACAGCCTGTATTTACCGATCTGTGCAAGGCCGGCCCTCATTTCGTTCTGGAAGATAATTACCATGATGACGATGATATAGGCGAGGAAGTTCCCTACGAGCCATTGAAAGGTCAAGAGGCCGAACTGCTTTGACGCGAGAAATATGAAGAATAGTAGGCAGAGGCCAGTCATGATCTGGACTGCCCTCGTTCCCCTGATGAGCATGAGGATCCAGTAAATGATAATGGCAACAAGGAGGATATCGATTATGTCTACCGGCCTAATATTATGGATGAAGCTCAGCATGCTCTTGCCTTCCTTGTTTCCCAGGAAACCTGCACCACATCCCGCATATCCTTCACGTCGTGGACCCTTATGATGTTTGCCCCGTTGTACACTGCGAGAGACACGGTAGCAGCCGTTCCGAATTCCCTTTCCTCAGGGGGTTTCCCTATGATATTCCCGATGAAGGCTTTTCTTGAAGTTCCAACAAGAAGGGGGTATCCCATCGTTTTCAACTCAATCAGGTTATTCAACAGATAGAGGTTGTCCTCGAAGCGTTTCCCGAAGCCGAATCCAGGATCTAAGATGATAGACTCCTTATTAACCCCTCCTTCTTCCGCCAAGTTGACACCCCATTCCATCTCTTCGAGAATCTCATCAGTGAGAGAACTGTAATAAGGGCTTTCCTGCATTGTTTTAGGAGTTCCCTTGATATGCATGATCACAAGAGCAGCCTCATACTTTGCGACCACCTCGGCCATATCTTCAGAAAGGCGAAGGCCTGAAACATCATTCACTATATGTGCACCCGCCCTGAGAGCTTCTCCCGCAACCTCCGATTTATAGGTGTCCACAGAGATTAAGGTTTCTCCCCCTGCAGCTAACTTCTCAATCACCGGGATTACCCTCTTTATTTCCTCTTTCGCTAAAATAGGGGATGAACCGGGACGGGTTGATTCACCTCCCACATCGATAATATCCGCACCTTCCTCCACCATCTCGAGGGCTCTCTCAATGGAATTCCCCCTATTATTGAATTTCCCTCCATCGTAGAAGGAATCAGGGGTAACGTTTAAAACTCCCATTATGAGAGGTTCCCTTCCCCATAGCTGAATCGTGCGCCCCCTGGCAAGAATATGGCTTCCCCCATCGATTACATTCTCAAGTACATTTCTCATCTGCGAGAGATAGGAGATAACACCTGGCTCCCTCGCAAGGAGAACGAGCCTGTCGATATCATGGATTGTATCTATAGAAATCAGAAAAATCCCTTTTTCAAACAGGTAATTGATCTCCTCCTGGATTAAAATGGAAAAGAGAGGCTGGAAAAGAGAAGGCTTCTTGTCAACGAGTACAAGATTGCCCTTCCCGTCTGCAAATGCCCGCCCCTTTTGCTCGCTTATACCCAGGTGGGCTATTTTTTGGAAGAGGTCATCTCCGGAAAAATATTTCAGGTATCGGAGCACAATCAGCCAACTCCAGTGGCGGGTTCCGGGCTGTCAGGCGAACCATGCTCATCGATAATCTTTTTGATGAGCGACCCTTCTATAACCTCCTGTATGAGGAGCGTCTCCGAAACTTTGTGGAGAATTTCAAGGTTCTTCTTTAACAGGCCCTTTGCCCTCTCGTAACAGGAATTGACGATTCCTGTCACCTCCCTGTCTATCTCGAGTGCAGTTGCTTCGCTGTAATCCTGCTGCCTCCCGAATTCCTTTCCCAGGAAGATAGCTTCATCTTTTTTCCCGAAGGTAACTGGCCCCAGTTTTTCGCTCATTCCCCACTCGCATATCATCTTCCTGGCAATTCCAGTGCTCCTTTCTATATCGTTCCCCGCACCTGTGGTGACAACGTTCAAGACGAGTTCTTCTGCTGCCCTTCCGCCCATGAGGATGGTAATGTTGTTCAGGAGATAATCTCTCGAATAGGTATGCCGTTCATCGATAGGAAGCTGCTGGGTGATTCCAAGTGCCATTCCGCGGGGAATAATACTTACCTTGTGAATTGGGTCTGCACCTGGTATCAAGGTAGCAACCACTGCGTGGCCTGCCTCGTGATACGCAGTCGACCTCTTTTCCTCATCAATGATTATCATGGAACGCCTCTCGGAACCCATCATCACTTTGTCTTTCGCAAATTCGAAGGATTCCATATCTACATTTTCCTTCTCCATCCTGGCCGCCATCAGTGCAGCCTCGTTACACATGTTAGCCAGGTCGGCTCCTGTAAAGCCCGGAGTAGATTTCCCGAGCACCTCGAGGTCCACGTCTGCGCTTATGGGAAGTTTCTTCGTGTGGACGATCAGGATTTTCTCCCTACCCTTCACGTCTGGTTTGGGAACAACCACCTGCCTGTCGAAGCGTCCAGGCCTCAGAAGGGCGGGGTCCAGTACGTCGGGCCGGTTCGTCGCAGCGATAATGATGAGGCCGTCATTGGACTCAAATCCATCCATTTCCACGAGCAGTGCGTTAAGTGTCTGTTCCCTCTCATCGTGCCCGCCTCCCAGGCCAGCTCCCCTGTGCCTCCCAACAGCATCGATCTCGTCGATGAACATGATACAGGGCGCGTGCTTCTTCCCCTGTGTAAAGAGATCCCTCACACGTGCAGCCCCAACCCCCACGAACATTTCCACGAAATCGGATCCGCTAATGGTGAAGAAGGGAACTCCCGCTTCTCCGGCGATAGCCCTTGCAAGAAGGGTTTTCCCAGTTCCAGGAGGACCCACGAGAAGGACACCTTTTGGAATCCGCCCCCCCAGTCTTGTGAACTTCTTTGGATCTTTAAATAATACTATAATTTCATTGCGGTCCTATTCCTCCTTTCCCCCCCCCGCCACATCCGTGAAAGTAATCTTGCTGTGTGTTTCAGTGAGCAGACGGGCTTTCGATTTCCCAAAGGTCATCGCTTTTCCGCCCCCGGATTGCATCTGGCGCATGAAGAAGATCCACACCCCGATCAACAGGATCATGGGGAGCCAGGAGATCAATAAGGTCATGTACCAGGGGTTATCATCCACCGGTTTAGCGGCGATCTTCACCCCGTGCCCTCTCAATATCTTTATCAGATCAGGATCTTCCGGAGTATATGTCTTAAAACCCTTTATGTTAGTCTTGATACCCGACGCATATTGTCCGGTAACTTCCTGCCCCTTTATCGTCACCTCTTTCACCTGGTTTTTCTCGACTGCGTGAATAAAGTCGGTAAAACTGATCTCTTCGACATTTACCCGCTGGGTCTTGAACTGATTGAAGAGGAAAACCATCAAGAGGGAGATGAATAGCCAAACGACCAGATTCTTGTAAAAGTGGTTCAAATCTAACTCCTCTTTACGGAATATTGAATTCCACGCAAACTCATCCTAACTGAACTATATTAATTTCCTTTATATTCTAACACAATAATTATTTTATTCTCCTCCACAAGGGTGTGGTGTGCACTTCTCACTACCCCCGGAACCCATATGATGTGGTCCCCCGAGAGGACAATGGGGGTCTTTTTACGATCGGGAATAGGAACTTTTTGTTCGATGAAAAGTTTTTTCAATTTTCTCCTCCTTTTCATCCCGAAAGGGATCACCCTGTCTCCCTCGATGAAACTTCTCACCTCCAGGGGAAATGAGACAGATTCCCCGTCTAGGACACAGAAATATGGGTCAGTCCTTGCTTTCTCTATAAGTGGGCGAATATTCTCTGCGGTGGCGATGGATACTCTGATCCCTTCCTTTCCCTTCCCTGTTTCGTAGGTACCAGGACCGCTTATAATGATGCTGTAGGGAGGAGGAACTCCGTCCCCTTTGAGAATTCGAGCCTCATCATACGAACGGGACAGGTTATAACCCCCCGGAAGTTTTAAGGAGAAGGAGGGGTGACCCCTCGTGAACAGATAATCGATCTTCTCTATAAGTCGGCGGTTGAACTTCTGACCGAGATGATCATACCCTATCTTCTTCACCAACAGTTTCCTCACGATTTCCGGGAACTCCCCGTATCTTCCAATGTGGATGATTCCTTCTTCCATATCAAAGGCGGCTTTAAAGGCCCCGTTAACTTCGGATGAAACCATTTCCTCTAACTGTCTGAACACATCTCCCGCGTTGATGATTGTCCTTCGAACATCCCGCCTCATATGGTTACTAAGAAAAGGGATCACCTCGTTCCGGACCCTATTCCTCTGAAAATCCCCATTAACATTGGAACTGTCAACACGAAATGGAAACCCCTCCCCATCGAGATAGGAAAGTATCTCTCCCTTGTCCAGGTCGAGTAACGGCCTTATTATTCCATCTCCCGAAACGTAAGGTATTCCCTTCATCCCTTCCAATCCCCCTCCTTCCAGGAAACGTACGAGGACCGTTTCCGCCTGGTCGTCGATAGTGTGTCCCAGGGCGATTCTGCTCCCACCCACATCCTCGAGTATTTTCCTGAAATAACCGTAGCGCACATTCCTCGCCCATTTTTGAAAATTTTCCTTTTTCACACGCGAATGCGTTGAAGGAGTTATTCTCTTTACATAGAGAGGAAGGGCGAATTCTTCAGAGAGTCTTCTAACGAAAAGCTCATCATTCTCTGACTCTTCACCTCGCTTCCGGTAATTTATGTGGGCAAGGACGATCTCCTCCAATCCAAGGTGGTCCCGGAATAACCGTAGGAGATGAGACAGACAAACTGAATCGGGCCCCCCAGAAATAGCTACGATCACACGGTCTCCCCTTCTAATCATAGAGTGTTCCTTAATTGTTGAGAGGAATGTGCGGAAAATCTTATTCATATTGGTAATGATGCCTTAATTTGAGTGAGAAGTGTAGGGCCCAGGCTAACTGGTTTTACCCAACGAGATTTTGCCTGTACCACTCCACAGTTTTACCGAGGCCTTCTTCGAAATCGATGGAAATCTCGTAGGAGAGCAGATCGTCAGCCATAGAAATATCAGCCATGGAATCCCTCACATCCCCCGGCCTTTCCGCCTCGAAGGTGGGGTCCGGCTCTACTCCAATAGCCTTTCCCACGTTATCCAGGAGCTGGAGCAGGGAACAGCGTGATTCGCAGGCGATAGTGAATGCCTTCGCGCACGCTGTCACACGATATGCACATGCACGGTGT
>CAYSOQ010000096.1:0-5680 GCA_964432685.1 uncultured bacterium | reverse complement strand
CTCTTGAGGGCTGTGGCAAAAGAGAGGGTATCCACTCCAATCTCCCTCTGGGTAATAATACTCTTCTTATCCTTCAGGAGAAACTCTATGGGGTCTTCAATTGTAATGACATGGCAAGTCCGGTTGTTGTTGATATACTCTACCAGGGCAGCCAGGGTGGTGGATTTCCCGCTTCCCGTCGTCCCGGTGCAGAGAACCAGCCCCCTCGATTCCATAGCAATATTCTTTAACGAATCCGGAAGATTCAGATCCTCAAATGAGAGGACACCCCCGGGGACGACCCTCAGAGAGATCCCGAGGGTCCCTCTCTGCATAAAGATATTTGCCCTGAATCTTCCGAGGCCCTTTATACTATAGGCCACATCGATTTCCCTTGTCTCACGGAACCTCTCTTTCTGAATATCGTTCAGCACATTGTTCGTCATCTGGAAGACATGTTCCTGCTTCAGCCGTTGGGACGTCTTCAATGGAACCAACCTTCCGTTGATCCTGAATACAGGTGGAAGGCCTACTTTGATGTGTACATCTGAGGCTCCATTTTTCAGGGATATCTTCAGAATTTCCTGGAGGTCTAGGTTCGTCATTTATTCTCCCACCTCACTGGTCTTTTCCTCTTTCCTGTTGACACCAAGACCCGACTTCTCTCTCACTGCCGCCTCGATTTTATCCATCACGTCGTGGTTCCCCTTGAGAAAAATCCTGACATTTTCTCTTCCCTGCCCTATCCGCTCCCCCTCATAGGAGTACCAGGATCCGCTCTTCTCCACGATTTCAAGCTTTACGGCAAGATCGAGGAGGTCACTCTCTTTCGAAATCCCCTCCCCATAGATAATGTCACATTCCACTTCCCTGAAAGGAGGAGCCAGCTTATTTTTCACAATCTTGATCCTGGTGCGACTCCCGATGGCCTCGTTGCTCACCTTTATCTGTGCAATCCGCCTGATGTCGATCCGAAGGGACGAATAGAATTTGAGAGCCATCCCCCCTGCTGTGGTTTCCGGGTTCCCAAACATGACCCCGATTTTCATCCTCGTCTGGTTGATAAAAACCACTGCTGTGTTGGATTTGCTTATCGTTGCAGTAAGTTTCCGCAACGCCTGGGACATGAGCCTCGCCTGAAGGCCCATGTGGGCATCGCCCATTTCGCCGTCGAGTTCCGCCCTGGGGACAAGGGCGGCCACCGAGTCGATGACAACGAGTTCTACCGCACCGCTCCTCACGAGAGTTTCCGTGATATCCAGAGCCTGTTCCCCAGAATCTGGCTGGGACACGATCAGACCGTCTGTGTCTACACCCAGGTTTCTCGCATAATTCATATCGAGGGCATGTTCAGCATCAATGAAAGCTGCCTCCCCCCCCGCCTTCTGAGCTTCCGAGATAACATGAAGGGCCAGAGTGGTTTTTCCTGACATTTCCGGGCCATATATCTCTGTGATTCTTCCTCTGGGTATCCCTCCTATCCCCAGGGCAATATCGAAGGAAACCGCTCCTGTGGAGATGACCGGCACATCATGTATCCTTCCCTGTTCACCAAGCCGCATTATCGAACCTTTCCCGTACTGCTTCTCAATTGAGGAAAGGGCTATGTCCAACGCCTTCTTCCTGTTGTTATCCATCTCTACCTCCCCGATTAATTGCCCTCGATCCAAAGGATTCGATTATTATAATATCTCTCCTGTACCGAGGTGGGCCTCTTCGATTATATCGTAAGTCGTCCCTTTCTGAGTAAGTGTACTTTTGTATAAAGTTATGGATCTAACTTCTATTCTGCCGAAGAACGGGGGGTGCTCCATGATCTCCCCCCCCATTTCCCCCGTCCGTCTTCTCTTAACTCTCCCGATCGTAACATGTCCATGAAACTTCTTGAACTCCGGAGGATAACCAAGTTCTTTCATTCCACTATCTATCCTCTCCTGCAATCTCCCTACCAATCCTCCACCTTTCTTTATTCCCACCCAGACGACTCTTGGCCGATCAATAGAAGGAAAGGCCCCGACTCCACCCAATTCCATGTGAAATGAGTCCAGATTTCCGGCAATTCTCGAGAGGATACTTCCTGTTTCACTGGCACTCCCTATGGAAACCTCTCCAAGGAATTTAAGGGTGATATGATAATTCCCCCGCTTTACCCATCTCATCCCCCCCATTTTTACCCGGAGTATATCTACATATGCTCCGATACTATCCTGAACAATTTCTGGAAGGGGAATCGCAATGAATGCTCTCAAACCTCCCCCTCCTCCCTAACCGCCTCGATAAGGAGAAAAAGAGCATGGGACGAAGTCTGAAATTTTATCTCCTCCCTCGTCCCCTGGAATCGCTTGTATATGGAAGTGGTACCTGAGGGATTATGTAAACCAAACCATACAGTCCCCACTGGTTTCATTTCTGTACCCCCCTCAGGCCCTGCAACCCCTGTGACTGAAAGACAGACTCTGCCCCCCGTCACCCTCGATGCCCCCTTTGCCATTTCTATCGCGACGTGGGAACTCACTGCCCCATGACTCCTGATCATCTCCTCGTCAACCCCCAGAATCTCCATCTTGATCACATTACTGTACGCTACCACTCCCCCGTTGAAATATTGGGAACTCCCCGGCACATCGGTAATCCTGCTCGCGATTAGTCCACCACTACACGATTCGGCCACTCCCACCGTGGTGCCCCTCCCCCCGGCCTCCTCCTTTAGAACCCTTTCCAGGGGTCGTGCGGGAAACGCCAGAAATTTGTTTCTCGCGAATGGAGGTACGAGATAGCCAGGAATCTTCTCTTCTTTTACATCGAGGAGATAGACGTTCTCGAAAACATTTTCCACCCACTCCTCCTTGAACAGCCCAATTCTCTTATAATAATCAATTAGTTTTTCTCTTTCTTCTTCTGTGAGGGAAAAAAAGTTTATGGTACTTCCATCCATCGGGTCATCCTCCTTAATGAAAGATGAGGGGTGAAACGACCAGGAAAAAGATGGCACTCGCATATGCCCCTGCCACTAAATCATCCAATAGGACATAGATGGCCCCCCGTTTCCTGTCGAAATAGGATGCGGGCCACGGTTTCAACACATCGAGAACTCTGAAGAGGAGAAAAAGGGATATGGCGGTTCGAATATCCCTTGAGTGGAAAGCTCCGGCAACAAAAAACCCGAGCACTTCATCAATTACCACACAGGGAGGATCCTTTTCCCCTTCCTTGCGCATCTTTTCCTTCACACCTGGAATCGATCCAAGGAAAAGAATTGCGAAAGTGACTCCAAATGCCCACCCGGAAGGAATAAAATACCAAAGAATAACACCTGGTATTGTCCCTATCGTTCCGGGAATTAGGGGTGACCTCCCGGTAAAAAAACCCTCAGCGATCACTTCGGACACAAATAGCATGCATCGTTCCAGGCGTTCCCTCAATGACAATCCCCTTTTCGATTCAGATTCCCAGGCGACGTAAAAAAGTATTCCTCTCCTCCACATGGAAAGTCTATTATAATTTATTGACTTTGAAAGAAATAAATCAATAGAATATCGATAAAAATTTAAGGAGAACCTTTCTCGAGAGGAACCTGTGAGTGATAACGAGGGAAATGAAAGAACAGATCGCATCACACATGCGGTTACCGACCTTGCGAAAGGATTGAAGGCTGTTCAGTTCTATCCGGAAAACCACCCATCCCTGAAAAAAATTCTGGAACAAACGAGATCTTCCCTCGAGGAGATACCTCTCCCCGAAGATGGGATCGTACTGGAAGTAACGAAACACGCTCTTCTTTTCGAAGATTTCACCCTACCCGAGCGCCACGCTGCACTCCTTGATCTAAGAACCTCTCTCTTCCTCCGGAGAACAGAAAAATTAATCATTCTCCCCGGAGTCAGTAAAGAGGAGATCAAACAGTTCCTCCAATCTCTGACTCTTGATCCTGCTGAGGTCATTCAAATGGGTGGCATAGAAGAGATCCTCGTATCAAAGAAAGTTTCAAAAATATGGATCAACAAAGTGGATTATGAACGACTCACTGAAAAAATGAAAGAGAAGGATGAGGGGGCATTCGAGGGGGACACACTGGAATTAGTAGATGAACCTCTTGGAACCGAAGAGATGGAACTCATGGACACCATCTCCTTCCTCGAGGACCAGGGAGAGCCGGAGCATGAAGATAGTTTCGAAGCCCTGATCCGTGCCATCGAGAAGGAAGAGGACCCACGTATGTACAGGGAACTCGTGGAAAAGTTATCCAACCTCGTAAACGAGATGGGAAACCAGGAACGGGGAGCACATCTCGACAGAGTCGTGGGTATATACACAACCCATATGGGGAATCCCCCTGGGGGGAAGGAGGAGATAAAACCCCTTGCCGCAGAGGGTATTCGAAAAATCAGCGATATGTGGTCCATAGATATCTACATAAACAAGTTCAAAAACAAGAAGATACAGGAACATACCATGGGTAGGCTGGCCCTCCTGGCTTTAGGGAAGGGGGCGGTTTCGCCGCTCCTCGATTCCCTCGCAACAGAGGAGGACCTAACACTTAGAAAATCCCTTGTGGATCTAATCGCAGAAATCGGGACTGAATCGATCCCTGATGTACTCGCCCTGCTTCATAATTCCCAATGGTTCGTCATTAGGAACATGCTGACTATTCTCGGAAAAATAGGGAATGAGGAAGCAGCTTCCCACGTTGTGGCGGCTATGGAACATGGGGATCCAAGGGTTAAAAAGGAAGCCATCAAGTCACTCTCTAGAATTCCCGGAGCAATCGCTACAGAAGCCCTTGGTGAATGCTGTTTCGATGGGGATGACAGCATAAAATCTATCGCGATTACATCACTTGGAGGGAAAAAAGATGACAGGGCCGTTGATATCCTCTACGGGAGGTTCCTTTCAAAAAAACTCATATTTCCGGACATCAGGATAGGCCTCGAGGTAATCGATGCCCTCAAGAATATCGGGTCAGATAAAGCCATTTCAGCACTCAAGAATATCTCCCTCTATAATCCCCTCTTCAAACCGAAAAAGGTAAAAGAGTTGAAGGCCCAGGCAGTCAGATCTATAGGTAAAATTAATAGTCCCCGCTCAAAAGAAGTACTTGAGGAACTGTCAAAATATTCCGATACAGTTTGCAGGAACGTTGCATCGAAATATTTAAAAAGGACAGTTCATGAACCAGATGGAAATTGAAGAGAGGATCAAGGAGATATCGAAATCCCTCGGTGGGAGCCTGAAAAGCCTTCAGATTTACCCGGAAAACCACCCACTTATACGAAAATCGATCAATAAATCCTTTCAGGAATTTTCCGAGATATTCTCTAAGAAAGATGAGATCGCCCTCGTGATTGCTGACGAAACACTGGTATTCGAAGGAACACCACTCTTTCATCTAACTTCCTCCCTCCACCTCTTTCTCCAGACCCTTATAGATTTCCAGATAGACGGGCTAGTGTTCACGAGGGGACTCGAAGAGAGGGAACTGGAAAGATTCATAAGCTTCCTCCACAGAAGGAGGGGGGAGAAACTAACGAGAGGAGATGTTGACTCGGGTTTCTCACAACTCGAGATTACACACATCCACGCAGTCACACCCGAGGGAGACGACGAAACAGAAGATCTTTCTGCCGCGAAGGGGATATTCGAAAATGCCATCTCCATAGTTTCCTCGATGATGAGCGATATCCGCCTTGGCAAGATCCCATCT
>CAYSOQ010000095.1:0-5750 GCA_964432685.1 uncultured bacterium | reverse complement strand
CCACCAGTTTTGCGGGGCGGGATCGCGAGGGGTTGCGGATGGATGAGGCGGGCAATGTCTATTTGCCTGAGTGTCTCAAAAAATCCATGCAGGCCTACCTGGACGGAGAGTGGCCCTTGTTGGCAGTGCCAGAGGAGATGGGGGAGATATTCAAGCGACTCATCTCGTCCCCGGAGGTGGGAGACAAGAGATGGATTTACAGGCAGTATGACCACATGATCAGGACGAACACGGTTGTGGGGCCTGGCTCGGATTCAGCTGTATTGAAGGTCAAGGGGACTAATCTCGGGCTGGCGGTGAGCGTGGACTGCAACAGCAGGTACTGTTTCCTCGATCCCTACCTTGGAGGAATGGGCGCCGTTGCCGAGGCAGCAAGGAACGTCGCGGTATCGGGTGCCAGGCCGTTGGCCATCACAGACTGCCTGAATTTCGGGAACCCGGAAAAACCGGAGGTGATGTGGCAGTTCATAAGGAGTATCGAGGGTATGTCTGAAGCCTGCACAGTTCTGGAAACCCCGGTAGTGTCCGGGAATGTGAGCTTCTACAACGAGACGATGGGGAAGGGGATCTTTCCTACTCCCACGGTGGCGATGGTAGGTGTCATCAAGGATTATTCCCTCGCAGTAACACAGCACTTCAAGGCAGAGGGGGACATGATATATCTCCTGGGGCCTCCCCCCGAGGAGGAAAGCCTGGGAGGTTCCCTCTACCTCAAGGAGATACACGGACTGGTGAGGGGGGTTCCCCCCGGGGTTGACCTGGCTTTCGAGAAAAATCTCCACACTTTTCTGGTTGATGGGGCGAAAAGGTTCCTTTTCGAATCGTGTCACGATATCTCTGAAGGAGGTTTCGCACTATCTCTGGCGGAATGCGCATTCCCCTCGTCAGGGGAGCCAGTAGGTTGTCATGTGGAACTTCCCTACGATGGAATTCGGACCGATGCCGCCCTTTTCGGGGAGGCTCACGGACGTGTTATAATTAGCGTGAGTAGAAAAAAAGAAACTGATTTCGACCGCTTTTGCCGCGAGTCGGGGCTTTTCCCCGTAAAAATTGGAACTACCGGCGGTGACAAGATAAAAATCGGCGCACAAATCGATTTACCTCTGAAAGAGTCACACCAAATCTGGAAGAGGGCTTTTGAAGAGGCACTTTCCCTGTAAAGAGGTTTTCCATGTCATTTGAACTTACGGAAGAGTGCGGTATCCTCGGGGTTTTCGGACACAAAGAGGCATCGAATCTCGCATACCTGGGCCTTCACGCACTCCAGCACAGGGGCCAGGAGTCTGCAGGAATCGCATCCTCCGACGGGGAGACCATCTATTTTCACAGGGAGATGGGCCTCGTTGCGGACATCTTCGACGAAGAAACCCTTGAAAAACTTCCCGGCCCTATGGCGATAGGCCACGTGCGTTACTCCACCACTGGAACCTCCGAACTTAAGAATGCTCAACCTCTGGTTGTGGATTTCGGTAAAGGGTCGCTCGCCGTGGCACACAACGGGAACCTGGTTAACGCCCACGTGATCCGGGCTGAACTTGATCAGGAAGGATCCATCTTCCAGTCCTCCATGGACACAGAGGTGATCATGCACCTCATAGCACGCTCAAAGGAGGAGCAGCTCGAGAAAAGGATCGTCGATGCCCTCGAGAAAGTAATGGGGGCCTACTCCCTCGTCTTTCTAACGAATGAGAAGCTTATCGGTGTAAGGGACCCCCACGGGTTCCGGCCTCTCGTTCTCGGAAAGGTGAAGGGGAGCTGGGTAATCAGCTCCGAATCGTGTGCCCTGGACCTCATCGAGGGTGAAATGGTGAGAGAGATCGACCCGGGGGAGATGGTGATTGTCGAGAAGGATGGGATCAGGTCACTCAGGCCCTTCCTTCCCACTCCATCACGTTTCTGCATTTTCGAGTTAGTTTATTTCGCGAGGCCGGACAGTGTATTAATGGGGTCGAGTGTATTGAATGTTAGGAAGGAACTCGGGAGACAACTCGCAAGGGAACAGGGGGTTGATGCGGATATTGTGATTCCCGTACCCGATTCCGGCCTCCCCGCTGCCCTTGGATATTCCGAGGAGAGCGGAATCCCCTTCGCCATGGGCCTGATCAGGAATCATTACGTGGGACGTACATTCATAGAACCCCAGCAGTCAATCAGGCACTTCGGGGTGAAGCTGAAACTGAACGCGGTGAGGGATGTTATAAGGGGTAAGAGGGTGATCGTCATCGACGATTCCATCGTGAGAGGGACAACCGGGAGAAAGATCATCAAGATGATCCGCGCAGCAGGCGCACGGGAGATTCATTTCCGGATAAGTTCACCTCCCACGAGCTATCCCTGTTACTACGGGATCGATACCCCCCTGCGGAGGGACCTCATCGCGGCGACCCACTCGATCAAAGAGATAAACAGGTACCTCACCTCAGATACCCTCGGGTACCTGAGTAATGATGGCCTTCACAAGTGTTGTCCGGGAGAGGGGGCGGACATTTACTGCAACGCCTGTTTCACGGGAGACTACACGGTTTCCTTCGACTTTGGCGAACAGGAACAGCTTCATCTATTCAGGGCGCGGCAGAGCGTGAGTATCAAGGCGAAGTAACGGGGAGGTAGAGGGTGGAAAGAGAGAAACTCCTGGCGCTTATCAGGGATAAAGCTTACGAGAAGAGGGACGTGACCCTTTCCTCTGGAAAGAAGAGCAACTTCTACATCGACTGCCGCCAGGTCACCCTCCATCCCGAGGGTGCTTACCTGGTTGGTTCCCTCATCTACGATATGCTTGTTTCGGGACCGGATGGTATTTCTGCCGTGGGGGGGCTTACACTGGGGGCGGATCCCATAGTTTCTTCTGTGGCGGTAATTTCCCACATGAGGGGAAATCCCATGAGTGCCTTTATCATAAGAAAGGAGGTAAAGGCTCACGGGACGGGCGCCCCTATCGAGGGAACGAAAAATCTCGAGGCGGGCATGCCTGTGGCCATTCTCGAGGATGTGGTTACCACAGGGGGGTCGACCCTGAAAGCGATTGATGCGGCCGAAAAAACCGGACTCGTTGTAAAAAGGGTGATCGCCATTGTTGACCGTAACGAGGGGGGAAAAGAAGCCGTGAAGGGTGCGGGATATCACCTCGAGTCCCTCTTCGTTAAGGAAGAGATTGAGAATAACTTACCAGGGTAAATTCCCAACGCTTGTCCTTCCGGTCATCCCGGGAGTTTCCTGCTTACACCCCGTAATATTTCTCCCGCCTGAGAATTGTATCTTTCATCATGCTCTCGTCGTCACGGTAGGGATAATCGATATTGTAGTGAAGGCCCCGGCTCTCCTTTCTTGCCAGGGCGGAACGTATGATAATGTCTGCAGTGGTTGCGATATTTCTCAACTCTATGATGTCGGTTGTGATGATGAAATTCCAGTAGTACTCCGATATTTCCTTCTTGATGAGGTCTATCCGATCTTTCGCCCGAAGGAGCCTCTTGTTTGACCTGACTATTCCTACGTAGTTCCACATGAGCCGTCGTATTTCATCCCAGGTGTGTGATATTACAACGAGTTCGTCAGGGTCGCTGGCATTTCCCGGATCCCAGCCGGGGATGCTCACTTCCTTCCCGTGGCCTTTGCCCAGGTATTGAGATACGATCCTGTCGTTAGCCCGCTTTGAAAGGACGAGTGCTTCAAGGAGAGAGTTGCTCGCCAACCGGTTCGCCCCGTGAAGGCCGGTACAGGCGGCTTCACCGGACGCGAAGAGGCGCCGAATTTCAGTCTCCCCGTTCATGTCTACGAAGATACCCCCGCACTGGTAGTGGGCGGCAGGGACCACTGGAATCGGCCCCCGGGTCATGTCGAAACCGAATTCAAGGCATTTCCCGAAGATATTGGGGAACCGGTCCTTTACGAAATCGGCCTGTTTGAAGGATATATCGAGGAGGACATTATCGTCTCCTGTTTTTTTGAGTTCTGAATCGATGGCTCTCGCGACGATGTCACGGGGGGCGAGTTCTGCCAATTTATGGTATTCCGGCATGAAGCGCTTTCCGTCCTTTCGAAGGAGCCTGGCACCTTCGCCCCTGACAGCTTCTGAAATGAGGAAGGATTTCGCTTCAGGGTGGTAGAGGCAGGTGGGGTGAAATTGAACGAACTCCATGTTGGCCACGGCAGTGCCACCCCTGTAGGCGATGGCAACTCCGTCGCCCGTAGCAATGTCGGGGTTGCTCGAGTAGACATAAACTTTCCCGGATCCCCCCGTCGCGATAATGGTGGCGTCAGCTAAAAATGTATGGATCTTGCCGGTGTCGTTTTCGAGGACGTATGCTCCGATACACTCGTCCGCCTTGTATTTCTCGAAAGACAGGAGCCGGTTGAGGGTGATGAGGTTGATGGCCGTGTGGTATTCGAATACCTTGATATTTTTGTGATCCAATACTTTTTCCACCAGGGCACGCTCAACTTCTCCCCCGGTTAAATCAGCCGCGTGGAAGATGCGCCTGTGGGAATGGCCTCCTTCCCGGCCGAGGTCGAAATCATTTCCTGAAGGGCCACCCTTTGTGAAGCGAACCCCCCAGGAGAGGAGGTCCTTTATCCGTCCCGGCCCGTCCCGTACCACCCTTTTTACCACATCTTCGTGGCAGAGCCCGGCGCCTGCAACGAGGGTATCCTTTATGTGGTTATCAAAACTGTCCTTCTTATCCCAAACGGTCGCGATCCCCCCCTGTGCAACATTCGTGCTCGACTCGCGGATGCCCCTCTTGGTTATAATATGAACCTCCCCATTTTTCGCGGCCCTCAGGGCGAAACTGAGCCCTGCAACGCCGCTTCCGATGACGAGGAAGGAAGACCGGTATTCCATCCGTTAAACCTCCCTTTGTGAGTGCTACCCGCCCTGACGGGTTGACAGGGCCGGGGTTAGACTATTAGATATTAAAACTATGAAAATATCGATACAAGGAGTATTTATCCTCCTGTGGGTTTTGTTGGTTACTACTACCCCCTGTCTTTCCGACATTTACATGTTTGTTGATGAAAGTGGCAACGCATATTTTTCAGATTATCCGATAGACGGGCGTTACCAACTGTTTTTAAAAACAGCTCCCGTCCGCGTCGAAGGGGTAAAGCCGCTTAGGGAAGGGTGGATGATACGCTATGTTGAGGAACAGGCACGCACACAGGGGGTGGAACCCTCCCTGGTTCGGGCAATCATCGAAGTAGAGTCGGGTTACGATTACGAGGCTGTATCGAAGATGGGTGCAAGGGGTGCGATGCAACTACTCCCCAGGGCTTTTCCCGAAAAGGGAAGGAGGGAACTCATGGATCCCCTGAAAAATATTGAGTTGGGAATAGGACACCTGAAGAAACTAATAAAAAAGTATAATGGGGATTATACCCTCGTTCTGGCTGCGTATAACGCGGGGGAAGGTGCTGTCAAAAAGTATGGGGGAATCCCACCCTATCCTGAGACCCGCCGATATGTGAAAAAGGTCCTCTCTCTTTACGGGAGATTCCGGGAGTCTAAATGAACGAAGTTAAAAAACTTAATGCGGCAAACATCCTGTCCATCTTCCGGATCGTAATAGTTCCTGTCGTGGTAATCCTCCTCATCGAACCGGGCGTTAAATCGAGCATCGCTGCTGCCACTTTCTTCCTTGTTGCCTTCATAACGGATGCCCTCGACGGGGCGATCGCCAGGAAATATGGCATGGTGACTGACCTTGGTAAACTACTGGATCCCCTTGCGGATAAACTTCTCATCTCCGCATCCC
>CAYSOQ010000094.1:0-5766 GCA_964432685.1 uncultured bacterium | reverse complement strand
GACTGGCTTGATGCGCATCCCCCTGCTTTCCCCATCTGGTTGAAGATCTCGAAAAGGCCCAGCTCATCCCGATTGATCGTCACGTAGAGTTTCCCGCACCCCGTGTGCATCTCTTTGGTTGTTCCTGTGAGAGATTCGGGCCTCGGCCTTGGTACTACTTTCAAGTGGCCCACCTGGGCCATGTCTTCCTGCTCCGCATCTTTTGTCTCATCCTTCGCGAGGGTGAGTACCTGTTGATCCCGTGAACCGTCCCTGTACACGGTGACCCCCTTGCACCCGAGGCTGTATGCGAGCATGAATACTTCCCGTATGTCTTCTTCAGTCGCTTCGTTTCCAAAGTTCACTGTCTTCGAAACTGCATTGTCCACATGTTCCTGGAATGCCGCCTGCATCCTCAAGTGCCATTCTGGAGACACATCGAAGGCGGTAACGAATGTCTGTCTCATTTCATCAGGGATCTCTTCAAATGATTCGATGGAGTTCTTTTTCGCAACCCTCTCCATCAGTTCTTCCGAGTAGAGTCCGTTACGCTCCAGTTCATCACTGAAGATCCCGTTTGCCTCGAGGAGCCGGTCGTTGTCCATGACGTTCCTCTCGAAGACCAGGGCAAAGAGTGGTTCGATTCCGCTCGAACAGGACGAGATGATGCTGATAGTCCCCGTAGGGGCAATCGTGGTGGTCGTGGCGTTTCTTAAGGGGTGGTTTCCGTTACCCCCGTAAATGCTGTGAGGGAAATTGGGGAAGGGTCCCCTCTCTTCTGCTAGTATTCTCGAGGCGATCTTCGATTCCTCCTGGATGAACCCCATCGTGTTCGATGCGATTTCAAGGGCTTCAGACGAGTTGTACGGTACCTTCAATTTCAGGAGCATGTCGGCGAATCCCATGACTCCGAGTCCAATTTTCCGGTTCCCTTTGGTCATAATGGAGATCTCGGGGAGTGGATAGTTGTTCATGTCGATCACATTGTCGAGAAAGCGGATTGCCGTGTAGACCCTGTTCCTCAGCTTATCGAAATCTATCTCCACGGAATCTCCACTCCCCGAGACCATAGTGGAGAGGTTGATCGAGCCGAGATTACACGACTCGAATGGAAGGAGGGGTTGCTCTCCACAGGGGTTCGTACTCTCGATCTCGCCCAACTGGGGCGTGGGATTATCCCTGTTGATCCTGTCGAGGAAAATAATTCCAGGCTCCCCGTTTCTCCAGGAGGCGGATACAATCTTTTCAAAGACTTCTCCAGCATTCAGGGACCCTGTTACCTTTTGTGAGTGGGGGTTGAAGAGGGGGTATTCCCTTCCATCCTCCACTGCCTCCATAAACTCCTCAGTAAGGGCCACAGAAATGTTGAAATTATTGAGTTTGTAATTATCTTCTTTGCATGTAATGAAATCGAGAACATCTGGATGGTCTACCCGGAGTATTCCCATGTTGGCCCCTCTCCTCGTGCCCCCCTGCTTGATGGTTTCCGTCGCGGCATCGAATACGGTCATGAAGGATATGGGGCCGGAGGAGATCCCCTTTGTGGACCTCACCACGTCGTTTGTTGGACGGAGCCTTGAAAAAGAGAAGCCCGTACCTCCCCCGCTCTTGTGGATCAAAGCAGTGTTTTTCACTGCATCGAAAATGGAATCCATGGAATCCTCCACGGGAAGGACGAAACATGCGGAGAGCTGTTGGAGTTCCTTGCCAGCGTTCATGAGTGTGGGGGAGTTGGGCATGAACTCGAGGGAGTTGATCAACTCGTAGAAGGCTTCAGCCCAGCGGAGCACTTCTTCGAAGCCTTTTTCGTAGCAGAGATCTTCTGCGAGGGCGATATTATAGGAAACCCGGGCAACCATGTCCTCCGGTGTCTCCTGGATATTCCCCTCTTCGTCCCTCTTCAGGTATCTTCTTTTGAGGACAGTCAGTGAGTTTTCACTCACAGGGAATTTCCCAAACTTCTCTAACATCTCTTCTTTCCAGGAGAGAGGAGGGTGAGGCGGGATGATCGATTGCCTTGCTTTCTCACCTGTGAGGAGGTTTTTTGTCAAACCCACCACTTCTTTTTCGAAAAGATCACCACTGACAGTCATATCCTCTACCTCGGAAAGTAATTATATCATTTTTTCAACGGTTACGGATTATATTGTGGTTGCCTGGAGAATACCTACAAGATATTGTGTGTGAAGGGTCCTGTCAAGAAAAAATTCTCCCTTGGATAAGAGAAAAAATAACCCCCGGAGGCCGCGGGATTTCGGATTAAACAAAACGCTATTCTATTTTATGACTTCGAATTTCTGCTACCAGTTTTTCATTCAGCCACGAGGGTGGAGTCCGTTTCTTGAAGAGAACCTCTTCAAGAAACGAATCTTCGAGCTGGATAATTCTGAAAAAATCTTTCTTCTCGTTCCCCCCCAGGTCTCCCCACCTATCGACGAAAAAAGCGGATAGGATCAATTCCAGTTCGAGGGTAGACCGTCTCGAACATAAAAATCGAATCTCCTTTTCCATCTAAAGTTCACCTCCTTGAACCCTTTTGTTACTAGGCGTGGTTGACGAGGGGAATCCATAACCATTCCATCGCAATGAGTCTTCTCCTCGAGAGGGCGATGGGAGAGCTTTGGAAAACTCTCAGTAATTGAGGGCTTTTTACCTGGGGAAAGGATATTATTTCACTCCCAAAACCGAACCGTTTAGAACCATTCTCACCATTTGGAGAAGATGGAAGGAGTGTCTCTATTGTTCCCCTCTGGTTTTCTTAAACAGTTCCAGTGCTTGCTTGGCGTCGCTTTTTGTCTTTTCAAGGATGGCGAGTGCGTAATCTACGTTATGAAATCCGTTCCCGAGCTTCACGAAATTGAAGTTGTACCGCGCCCGGTTCAGGAGGATGACCCCTTTCTGGAAATCCTTTTTTCTAACGGTAGTTTTCTTCGCAATCTCTGATGCTTCCCTCAGGATAGGTCCCGTTTCCTCGGTCCCATTTCTCACCGATTCCTTCCACTCTCCCAGTATACCCTCGTATTCTTCACCATGGCAACTCACACATGCTGCCTCCGAGGCCCTGTAGGTCTGTCCCGTGAATTCCGTCTCTCTGGTAGTTGCCAGGGGTATCTTGTGGCAGCCGATGCAGTCGACCTGGGAAATAAACATGACTGATGGCATTCGGGGAACTCCCTTCCCTCCCGTTCCCGCGTACATTTCCTTCGTCGCGTTGTGCTTATTTTCGTGGCAGATGGAACAATTGTACTGGAGGGGTTCGACGGCTGTCCTGACCTTGTGTTCGATCTTCAAATGGCATTGGGTGCAGTCCACTTTGTGTTCTGTCACGTGCATCTTGTGGATAAGGTTCGTGTCATCGTACATGGAGAGCGTCTTCTCGTTGTTATGGCACTGGAAGCACCTGTCTTTAGGTGCTTCACCACTCCCCTGAACTGCATCCAGGTGGCAGTTCAGGCACTTGATTCCCCGGTCTCCCACGAAATCCTTGTGGTTGAAGGTAATTCCCTCGAACTCGATGTCTCCGGTTGGTGCTGAGTGACATGAGGGACATCCACCCAGGGGCTCTTCATTGCGGCCAATGACTTTTCCCTTGAAGTGACAGAGGAAACAGGTGGATTCCGTGACTTCCATGTGGTTGCCCACCACGACCTGGCTGTGACAGGAAGTGCAACGGAGCTTTTTCCCACGCCTCCCCAGGGTGAGGTGCGGCTTGTGGTAAAATTTTATTCCCTTCTTGAAGACAACCTTTCTCTCGAGAAGGCGCTTTTCATGGCAACCTTTCCTCAGGCACGATGTGTCGCTTATCTCGGCGTAAGGTTTCGAACTGTATGTTTTTGTCACGTACTTTGCAACCTGGGAGAAGGCCTGGAACTTGAGCCATAGCTTTTCCCTGAGTTCCGGTGGGTAGTGGCACTCCACGCACGGGACATGGTTGTGGCTCGATGTTTTCCACGCCTGGTAATAGGGTTTCATTATATGGCAGGAACTGCAGAAATAGGGGCTTGTGGAGAATTCGAACATTCCCACAAGAAGGATGAGAATTAGTACCCCCAGGAATCCAAGAAACTTGAAAAACCTGGGTCGAACATGGAGCCTGTCATCCCTGCCCTCAGGAACGTGTAAACCGAATAATTCCAGGAGCCTGTGCCCACGCTTACTCTTGTGATTCCCCTCCTTACCGTTCTTGTCCCCATGTTTCATTGTTTCACCTGCCTTTTTGTCTTTCACGTTGGGGAGTATCCATCTCCCAGGTTCAATTCAAGCTGCCCTCATTCTTGACGATGATGAGTTTCAACGTAAAGAGGCCCGTGATGATGAGCTTATCCTCCCTGTAATTGATAACTTTGTACCCGTCCCTGGGTATCGCATCGAGGGGAAAGGTGATTGGCCCTCTTGAGAGGGGCCTTCCTTTACGGGGCCACAGGTAAGAGAGGACAGGGTATAGGGAAAGAACGAAAAAAAGGAAGAGAAAACTGGATATCAGGGTATGTAAGAAACATCTTCGACCGAAACTACCACTGCCGGGGCTTTCTTCCATCTAACCTCCGGTTACTTTTGCATGAAATCTTCATACTCCTCTTCTTCCATTAATTTTTCAAATTCTTCCGGGGTGGAGGGCAGGTTTCCACTTCCCATATTTTCAACCTACTCGATCCTTTGAAATCAGCTGCCGTTCACTCTCGGGACATGGCATGAATATCCCGGGGCCCGGGAAGCAAAAAGGGCAGGTAGGATTGTTTTGCTTATGCCTGTTGTATTAAGTTGAATTAACTTATTATTGGATGGAGACTTCAAGGAGAGGCCTCCCTCTCCATGCACCTTTTACATGTTCCCAGGAACAACACCTGGACAGAACTGACCTCTCCGTATGAATCAATCCCACTTCCCCTGACAAGGCCATCTTCATTCATTTCCATTATGTCTGAGATGTGATTGCACCGCTTACAATGGAAGTGGCTGTGAGGGGAAGTGACCCCATCGTACCTGGCACTACTGCTGTATTCGGACTTTACTTCGGAGATCTTCTCCTGGAGCTTCAGGATGTTCAGGTTCCTGTATACTGTACCCAGGCTTAAGTTGGGGACCGATTTCCTGGCCTCACGGTAAATCCACTCTGCAGGCGGATGGGAGCGTGTGTTCCTTATTACTTTTAGCACAACCGCTCTCTGGCGGGTATTTCTCCTCTTTAAATCCTCCATGCCATTCACTTACCCCTGGAAATATTTACTATTTAAGTTATAGTCTTTGAGCCTGTCAAGAGATTAATGCTGGTAATCCTTATTTTTTGGCAATAGAGTTTACGGCGGGGGGCCTGAGCCATGTTAAAAAAAGGCCGATTCGAAATGACCCCTCCGCTGCACTTTATGTTTCTGCTTCAGTTTCCCCGGTAAGTTTATTTTTATCCCATGCAGGGAGAATTTTCAGAAGTAGCCAGAGTATGAGAAATGGCAGGATAAGAAGGGCCACGGAATAAAGAAGGCCCTCCAGGCCTCCAATGTCCATTTTGTAGGTTGTAAGTCCTCTGAAGCTCTTGGAAAACATCTGGCCCCCGATCACCACGTTCCACCTGGTGCTGAAAATGCCGATCTGGATGAGAATGACGGCGACAAAGTAGAGGAGCTTTCGGAGTTCCGCCTTGAGATCGAAGATCTTGATCATAATCATGATCCCGAGGGGGATGAGCATTCCCAGGAGTACCTGCATCACCACGAGGGTTAAGAAGAGCTTGCTCATGACGAGCTGGGATAAGATCTTGATAGATTCCTCGCTCTCATAGATTCTGTGGAG
>CAYSOQ010000093.1:0-5809 GCA_964432685.1 uncultured bacterium | reverse complement strand
GTACCAGCTCTCCCACCATAGGTGAGATATCTACAACGAGAAGCCTTGTGGATTCTCCAACCTGGGGAGCTGCAAGCCCTACCCCCTGGGCATCGTACATTGTCTCGAACATGTCATCTATGAGAGACTGAATCCCTTCATCGATGGCATCCACGGGGCATGCCACCTTCTTCAAAATGGGGTCAGGGTATGTAAGAATTTTTTTCTTCAATTTCTTTGTTTCCCACCTCGCACGAAACGATGAGTGAGTTGCCCCTCTCCTTTGCCAGGTAGAGCCCCCTATCGGCCCGCTCGATTAGTGTCTCGTAAGATTCTAATCCATAGCCGTGAAACGTGGCAACTCCAAAGCTGGCAGTTACCTCTATAGGATGATCGTTTACAGAGAATGGATGCTCCAGTAGAGAAGTCCTCGCCCTTTTTATTACACGTCCCGCCATCATCCTGCCAGTGTTGATGAGTACCCACCCGAACTCGTCCCCCCCGAGGCGGGCAACCACATCGTATGCCCTCTTGGCACCTTTGATAAGGGAAGCAAATTGGACAAGCACCTTGTCACCCCCGGGGTGGCCGAAGGAATCGTTTATGTTCTTGAAATTGTCGATGTCTGCAATTACACACGAAACGGGCTCCCCGAGGCGCTTAGCCAGTTCGAACCCCCGGCGAAGATCTCTCATGAATGAGCGCCGGTTCGAGAGCCCCGTGAGTTCATCCGTCATCGAGAGTTCTCTGAGTTTATTATTGTCCCGGGCCATCCTCAGGCAGAAACTCCTGAATCGCAGGAAGGGCTCTATCCGGGCAATCGCGGCGTCAACCCGCTCGCTCGCGGGGATACATTCATCCACTCCCCTGGAAATATACATTTCGGATTGGCGGAGGACATTCACTCCTCCCACGATGACAATTGGAAGGGAAGGGTTGTTACCCCCGGTCTTAAGGGAAATAAGGCTCTGCACATCCCTCTCCCCAAATCCCGAATCACCCACCAGTACAAGGTGCGCACTGGATAGGCCCTTGAACTCTGGAGACATGGAGAGCAGGGCAGGAAGGGTTGAATTGATAACCTTGTATCCCCTCTCCTCGAGCACTCCCGTGACCGCTCCTATAAGCGGCCAGAAAGAGTTAATCGCAATTACGAGCATTTCTCCCATACACAGCTTTCCTGTAAATCCTTCCCCTATCCTTCTTCTTTTTCTTCCGAAAGGAATGCCTGGCGGAGGCTTATGGAGGCATTGTGACCAAAAATTTCGAGCATCTCGAGATCCTCTTCCTTGAAGGCATCCTTCTTCACATGATCCAGGTTCAGGACACCGAATACCTCCTGCCCCCATTTCAGAGGTACTGCCATCTCGCTCCTGATATCCTCGCGTATCATTATGTACCGGCTATCTTCCTGCACGTCAGAGACAAGATCGGGAACACCTTCCCTGGCAACCCAACCGGTAATCCCTTCCCCGATCCTCAGCTTCACCTTCTCCTCCACTCCTCCCGGAAGTCCAACTGAAGCCCTTATGATTAGGGTTCCCGTATCCTTCTCTATCAGAATAATTGAACCAAATACCGCATCCATGATTTCCACGGCTTTTTCCACTATAAATGCCAGGAGCCTGTCAATATCGGTCGTCTCGACCATTGCCCTGCTCACTTCATAAATCGCCTTGAACTTTCTCGCTTTCTCTTCGAGCCGATGGAACATGTGGGAGTTCCTGAGGGCCACCCCGGCAAAGTTAGCCATCACGGAAATGACCTTCATATCGTCCGAAGTAAAGCGCCTGCTGTCTACAGGAGTATCTGCAGTGATGAGTCCGCAAACTTTCTCCTCCTCAATGACAGGTGCGATTATGAACTCTTCTATCCCGAGCCTTTTCAGGATGCTCTTCATCCGTTCATCCTGTATTTTGGCAATGCCCATCAGGTAGGGTTCTCTCCCCTCTACAATTTTTCTGAAAACTTCCGCCTCCGGGGATATCTTAACTTTCCTGAAAAGCCCCATGTAAATGAGACCCGCGCCAACTGCCGGGTAGAGATGCTCCCCCTTTTCGTCGAAGAGGAAAAGGATAGACCTGCTTACATTCATAACCAGGGGAACAGCATTCACTATCTGGTTCAGGCTTGCAGATTCATCACCAGGGGCAGAGGTCATTGCTCTGCTGATTTCGAAAAGGGCAGACGTAAACGTGGCTGAATGAACCACATCCTTCAGCCCTTCTCCCTCTCCCCCCCGGAACAGGACATCCCGCAAAACTCTCAGAGGACCCTTCAACAATCTCCTCCCCTATGCACCTGTCAACTCCCTAACGATCTTTTTCAATTCGTTCAGGTCCGACGATTTGACTAAGTAGGCGTTGGAAGCCCAGGTAGACAGGTCCTGTTTGAATTCGCTGTACGCGGTAAGCAGAACAATAGGCACATCCATATCCTTCTGCCGAAGATGTTCCAGAATTTCGAGTCCATCCAATCCTGGCATCTTCAGATCCAGGGTGACCAGGTCCGGCTCAAAGGAATCGAATATTTTCAGGCATTCTTCCCCGTTCTCGGCCACCTCAACCTGGTATCCCTCGTCCTCGAATTCCTCCCTGTAAAGCAAGCGGATACTCTCCTCATCATCTACTACGAGGATCTTTTTCATAAGGCATCCTCCTTTTCTCCCCAATTTCGCGATAGCGCCCCCGGTACCCCCGCATGTGTGAGGGCTCTCTCGGCGATAAATTCAACAAGTTCTTCAAGGCTTTTCGGCCGGTGGTAAAAACCAGGAGCCGCGGGCATCACTACAGCTCCGGCGAGGACCAATCTCTCCATGTTCCTTATGTGAATTAGATTGAGGGGGGTTTCCCTTACCACCAGGACCAGTTTTTTTTTCTCTTTCATACACACGTCCGCTCCCCTTTCGATGAGATTGCCCGATATCCCTGAGGCAATCCTTCCCATGGTACCCATGGAACATGGAGCCACGATCATCCCGTCTGGGGGACTCGATCCCGACGCGAAAGAGGCGTGGAAGTCATCCTCCTTGAGTACGATGGGCCCCCTGGGTGAGAGGGAAAACCTTCCTGAAAGTTTCTCAGGAAATGATTCTTTGGTTACGCCCTCCATCCCATCTATTTCTTCAGAGAGGATGGCCAGCCCTGTTTCCGTAGATGTGACATACACTTCATGTCCCAGGAAGAGAGCCTTTTCTACGCAGGCAAGGCCGTAGGCAGCACCGCTTGCCCCTGTTATCGCTACGAAGATTTTCAACTTCTACCCCCTATGTACCACTATATCAAGAAACGTGAAAAGAGCATACGTGATGCTGATATAGCCGTTCACATTGAAGAAAGCCACGTTCACTTTCGAAAGGTCGTCTTCTTTCACCAGGGAGTGTTCATAGGCGATCAGGAGGATACAAGCCAACATCCCGGCCAGGTAAAGGATCCCCAGTGAGAAGTAGTAGTACACGAGGAGCATGCACAGAGCCGAAAGAAGGTGGAACCCACGTGAAACGTAAAGGGATTTCCTTACCCCTAAAACGCTCGGGATCGATTGGAGCCCCACACTCCTGTCAAAATCTATGTCCATGAGGGAGTAAATGATGTCGAATCCGGCAACCCAGAACAGGACGGCAAAAGATAGGAATAGCACCCCCCCGTCGAAGGAACCTGTCACGGCAATCCATGCACCCAGGGGAGCACCTCCCAGGGCAAGACCCAGAACGATATGTGAAGCCCACGTGAAGCGCTTCGTGTACGAATAGGTGATGAGAACGAGGATGAGCAGTGGCGAGAGTTTCAGGCAGAGGGGGTTAAGCTCGTATGCAGAGAAAACGAGGAGAAGGAGGGAACCTGCAATGAAAATCCACGCTTCCCTCTTCGACACGGCACCTGCGGGAATGTGCCTGTCTTTCGTACGGGGATTCTCCCTATCGATTTCCGCATCGATCACACGGTTCATGGCCATTGCGGCACTCCTCCCTCCCACCATGGCGAGGAGTATGTAAAAAAGGGTTCGTAAATCTGGTATCCCCCGGGCCGCGAGGAAGGCCCCGGCCAATGCAAATGGGAGGGCAAAGAGAGTGTGTGAAAATTTCACCAAATCCATGTAAGTCTTTATACGGGTTAATATTCTCAAAAAAACAACTCCGACCATCTATTAGTTCCCAGTTAACTCGAAACTAGTCTTTGAATCCATACTTTTTCCATTTTGTCGTCACAAGTTCTATTATTTCGGAAGACATCTCTATCACTTCGGGCCACTCCCTCTCGTAACCCTCCTCTTTCCATTTTCTCGTCGCGTCGATGCCCATCTTGGAACCGTAATGTGGCATGGGCGAGGCGTGGTCAAGGGCATCCACCGGACCCTTCACGGTGAAAGTGTCCCTCTCCGGGTCCACGTTGTTCCCGATTCTCCATAGTACCTCTTTCATATCCTGAACGTTCACTTCCCTGTCGAAAATGACCACAAACTTTGTGAACATGAGTAGACCCAGCCCCCATATGGCGGAGGCAACTTTCCGTGCCTGTCCAGGATACCTCTTGTCTATGGATAGAAAGGCGAAGTTATGGAAGATCCCCTCCACGGGGAGGTTCATATCCACCACCTCGGGTAGGATCTTCTGAAGAAGTGGGAGAAAGATCCTCTCCGTAGCCTTCCCGATATAACAGTCCTCCATCGGGGGCTTACCCACTACGGTTGCGGGGTAAACGGGATTTTTCCTCCTGGTCATGCAGGTGACATGAAATACGGGATATTCATCGGCAAGAGAATAGTAGCCCGTGTGGTCACCGAATGGGCCCTCTATCCTTCTTTCCTCGGGATCCACGTACCCCTCGAGGATGAATTCGGCGTTTGCCGGAACCTGGAGATCGCTCGTCTCACACTTTACGAGCTCCACGGGAGCGTTCCTTAAAAAACCGGCGAAGACCATCTCGTCCGTGTCATCGGGCAGTGGTGCCGTGGATGCATAGATTGTAGCGGGATCAGAACCGAGTGCCACCGCGACAGGCATTCTCCGGTCCTTCGCCGTGTGGTCCCTGTAATGCTTCGCCCCATGTTTGTGCACATGCCAGTGCATGCCCGCCGTGCGCCCGTCGTATACGTGCATGCGGTACATCCCCACATTTCTCATTTTGGTTGCCGGATCATGGGTGAACACAAGGGGAAGTGTGATGAAGGGGCCTCCATCTCCCGGCCATGTGGTAACCACCGGAAGCTCGGTGAGGTCTACCTCCTTTTCATGGAGGACCACCTCCTTAACTGGTCCGTCCTTCACGACTTTCGGCACAAAATCGGCTAACCTTTTCAGTTTCGGAAGCATTTTTAGCTTCTCTACAAGCCCTGAGGGAATTTCCGGTTCGATTACTTCCTTGATTCTCTCGGCAATCTCTTCAAAAGAATCAACACCAAGGGAAAGACACATTCTCTCAAAGGTCCCGAAAAGGTTCATGGCGAGGGAAAACTTTGCCCCCTTTACTTTTTCGAATAGTACCGCCGGCCCACCCTTCTTAATGAGCCTGTCGGCGATCTCAGCCGCCTCGAGATGGGGAGATACTTCCTCCTTCACACGGACGAGTTCACCCCTTTTTTCCAGAGTGGCAATATAATGTCCAAGATCCTTGTATGCCAAGCTTCCCTCCTTTCCTTCAGCATGTAAGGTATCGAATAGTATAGCAGAACAAAAACTCCAGTTCCCAGTTCAGAGTTCCCCGGTTCCCGGAACAGGGAACTGCCTTCTTGGTTATCCCGAATAAGCTCGAAATTCTAAGCACGAAACTCTAAACAAATCCTAAATTCAAATTTCAAATGACCAAAACAACCCCAGAAGTTTTATCTGGTT
>CAYSOQ010000092.1:0-5822 GCA_964432685.1 uncultured bacterium | reverse complement strand
ATAATTATCTTTTAGAAACGACAACATTTAACCTATTAGAGCTTTTCAACTGCTGATTTTTCTGGCACCTTTTTCCTCAGCACAGATCTCCCCCTTCACCCGGCAAAATTTATTCGAACTTCCAGGTGTAAGATTCAAGTAAGGAGTGAAGATAAATTTTTGTAAGCAGTCAATAAAACGAAGATCATGCAGGAAATGATGACAATTGATGCACCTGTGGAGGCATTCATCTGTAAAGACAAAAGAAGCCCGGAAATGCCTGATATGAGACTGATCAATATGGAATTTGCGAACATCCCTCTTATACTTCTACTGATTACTCTGGCACTTGCGGCCGGGACGACCAGGAGGGCAGTAACTAACAGTATTCCCACGGTTTTTATGGCTATTGTTACTACAAGTGCCAGCAGCATTGAAAAGGAGTATTTTAAAATGTGAGCCTTTTTCAGCTGCGAGGATGCATAGACCTCGTCTATACCCAATAAAATCAGGTCATCGAAGAATAGGTTGATGAAAACCACTATCCCGGCAAGAAGAATAGATGTGATAATCAGGTCGATATATGAGATGAGTAATATATCCCCGTATAAAAATGCATGGAAGTTACGAATCAGGCCACTGGAAGAGGAAACGAGAAAAATTCCCAGAGCCACAGAAAATGAGAAAAACACACCAATTACGGTATCATATGCTATTCCTGTCTTTTCTCGAAAATAGATCACTAAAAATCCCATGATTACCCCAAAAACCACAACGGTGACTATCGGGTTGATTCCTGATAACAAACCAAGAGCTACCCCTGTGAAGGCTGAGTGGGAGATGGCGTCACTAAAAAAAGCAAGGCGGTAATTGACGACGAAGACACCCATTATGCCTGCGAGGAGGCAGATTATTACTACTTCGACGATGGAATATTTAAACAAGATAAAAATCGAATAATCAAACAAGGATTCTACCCTTTTTTTTATCCATAATTTGCTCTGTCACCTTATGATGGCGGCCTGTGAGGACTTCTATGCCCCTCCCCGTGGATGAAAAAGCCAGAATGCTC
Source organism: uncultured bacterium (assembly GCA_964432685.1). GTDB lineage: Bacteria > Desulfobacterota > Deferrimicrobia > J040 > J040 > CAYSOQ01. Next base: position 4,771 of record CAYSOQ010000092.1, on the reverse strand, counting down.
CCCGAAGAGGTCGAAGAGGTTGTCCGTTTTCATCACTTCAAGGGGAGGACCGGTACATTTTACAGTTTTATCGAGGCAGATCACGAAGTCCGCGTGGTGCGTGACGACTGATAGGTCATGGGAAACTAATATCACTGTCTTCCCCGTCTCCTTTTGTATGTCTTCCAGGAGGTCGCAGAAAAGTTCTTCGCCGCTGATGTCAACTCCAGAAGCGGGCTCGTCGAGTATGAGGATGGATGGGTCACTACACAAAGCCTTCGCAAGGAGTATACGCTGCAGTTCGCCTCCTGAAAGTCCGCTTACGCTCTTATCAGCCAGATGATCTCCTCTAACTCGTGATAGCAGGGCCAAAAGGTCTTCCTTACGTTCCCCCCGGATCCCGAATAGTATGGACTTAGGTCCCCCTCCGAGGGCGAGGAATTCGAGGACCTTGAGAGGAAGCCCCCTGTCGAGCTCCATTCTCTGGGGCACGTAGCCGATTCTCCGGATATCTCCTTCCTCGACAGGTTCCCCATCGATTAATATCCTTCCTTCGTACTTTGCAAGCCTGAGGATGCATTTTAGAAGTGTGGTTTTCCCCGCGCCATTGGGGCCGATGATTGCAGTGAGTTTTCCCTCGGGAATTTCAAGATCGATGTTTTCGAGTATAGTTTGACTCCCCATGACTACGGAGAGCCCTTCTGTTGAAATTTTTGCCCTCATAAATTTACATTGTACTCGATGGGAGCAGTTTTTCCACGCTCTCTTCAATCATTTTTTCGTAGAGGGTTTCCTCCTTTTCGCCCTGGAGTATCGGGTTGAACCAGACTATAGGAGCACCACTCATTTCGGAGATACGACGTGTTATCGGGTCTGGATGAGGTGTTTCACTAACGATGACCGTGTTCCCCTTGTGGGAAGAGGCTTCTTTCACGAGAAACACGATTTTTTGCATTGAAGGAGGAACACCGTGGACTTCTTCCACGTGTATAGGGGCCAGGAGGCCATAATCTGCCGCAAAGATATCGAGGGCGTCATGAAAAGTGATTAGTCTTAATAACCGGTTTCGAAGTACCATGCGGGAAATCCATCCAGACAGGATTTCCAGTGATTTCTGGTACTCCTCTAGATTTTTCCGGATAAGGGATGACTCTTCAGGGAAGGCGCCCATCAGAAATCTTCCTATGGAATCACATTCCAGGGAAGCCCGTTTTGGGCTCAACCAAGTGTGGGGATTGGAATCCTTCACGGGGGGCAATCCCTTCCCATGGACCGAGGCATCATGGGTGAAAAGGATGGGGGCTCTTAAATTTGCCGCCCTGATTTTGGAAAAATCGATGGATTCCTCTGCTCTCCCGTTGGCGATAATCAGGTCTGACCCTGCAATCTTTTTCACATCCGCGATTGTGAGGGAGTAGGTGTGGGGGTCCGATTTCGCTCCATCGATTAGGAGTTCTAATTCGACCCCCTCGATCCCACGTGTGAGATTCCTGGTGAAAATGTAAAGGGGTAGGATGGTGGTGAGGATCTTCATTTTCCTCTCACGGAGCCCGTAAGAGGAAAATGGAAAGAGGGAACCTGATAACAGGAAGATGAGTATGGCCCATGAAAGAACCCTTATTCTCATCCTTCGAAAGTCCCCCCCGAGAGTTCACTTATCGCACAAATGAGATCATGTATCCTGAGCGGTTTCGGGATAAACTTGTCGACACCATGAAGGAGTTCTTTGCCAGGGCCGATAAGCCTCCCCCAGCCGGTGATCATGATTACAGGGACCCCGGGGTTCAACGATTTTGCCCGTTTGGCGATTTCGAAGCCGTTCATCTCAGGCATTCCGAGGTCAGTAATTACTACGACCTTTTCATTTTCACGGACCATGGGAAGTTTTTCCTGTAGGTGGGCAATTCCCTCCCTTCCATTCTGGAAGGACCATGCCTTACACCCTTTCTGTTCCAGCAAAAGGGTTACGGATTCCCTGATATCGTCATCATCTTCGAAAATGTAAACTGACGTGCCTTCAACGTTGTCAATTAACTCCTCTTCAGATGGGTGTAAGGTGATGACCTTCCTGTGGGATATGGGGAATTTGATGGTAATGTCCGTTCCCTTTCCCGCTTCCGAGTCTATGGAAATATACCCTCCGTGGGATTGGACGACTCCGTAGACGGAAGAGAGCCCCAGGCCGGACCCCTGTTCCCCCTTGGTGCTGAAAAAGGGTTCGAAAGCTCTCTCTCTTACTTCCTGGTTCATCCCCGATCCTGAATCGGAAACCGTAATCTGGATGGCACCTGGGAGGTTCTTCGTCTTCACGTGCACGTGCCCGCCTCTGGGCATCGCATCCAGTGCGTTAAAGATCATGTTTATCAAGGAATCCTTCAAGTCGCCAGGATTTCCCTCGATGGTCTGCAACTCATCTTCCAGGTCGAGTTCAACCTCTATTACTATTCCCTTCGAGTGAGAAACATCTTTCCACCTGGGGGAGGTGATCTCCACTGCCTGACGAATGATCTCGTTCATGTCAATCGTTTCCAGTTCGGTATGTTCCCTCTTATAGAATGACTTAAGCTTGTTTACCGTGTCGGCTCCCTGCATTGCGGCATTTTCAAGTACTGTAATATCTTTTATTAGTTCAGGGTCCTCTACCCTGGATTTCAACAGCTCTGCTCTCATGGAGATAACTGCCAGGATATTGTTGAAGTCGTGGGCTATGCCTGAAGCGAGTTTTCCCAGAGAGGACAATTTTTCTGCCTGGCGGAGGTGCTCTTCCATCTCCTTGATGCGTGAAAGGTCCTTCAGTATCCCCACGGTTCCCAGCTGCCTCCCCTCTTCATCGAAGATAATGGAAAGGGACAGAATTACTTCAACCTGGGATCCGTCTTTTCGCAAGAGCTGTGTGTGGTGATTCCTTACCTTCCCCTTTCCCCGGAGAAGGGCCTCCTTCAGCCGGTCAGGTTCCTCCCGGGACGGGTATATCAGGGAGATATGGGATCCCAGTACCTCCTCGGAGGAATAGCCCAGGAGTTCTGAAGCACTCCGGTTGAAATAGACGATATTCCTTTCTGTGTCTGTGGAGATGATGGTATCTGGAGATGATTCGATAAGAGTCTCCAGGTACTGCGATGCTTCCTCTGCCTGTTTCAGGCTCGATTTGATCTTGTTCTCGTATTCCATTTCCCGTGTCATATCCGATAAGAAGTGGACCGTTCGTTCCACATTGCCTTCATCGTCAAAGACCGGAGAGATGGATACCCTGAATGTGCCTGGAATAGGGAGGTCAGAGTAAATGCCCTTCACGGGGGCCTTCTTCTCGATGCATCTCTTATGTGGGCAGCCATCGGTTTCGTGCATGCCACACCGGAAGAGGTCGAAACATTTATGTCCCATGATATCCTGGGGTTTCAACCCGTGCTGGTTGATGAAGATATGGTTGAAGTTGATGACCTTGAGATCTCTATCCAGGATAAAAATCCCATCAGACATTGAGTTGAAGATCAATTCCCATTCATTTCTGCTCTTTACTACCTCGGTATGTAGCCTCGAGTTGCGAATGGAAGTGGCAATCTGGTTGACGATTACCTCTCCAAACTTTACCTCTCTTTCAGAGAAAGCAATATTCTCTTCACTCCGACCAACCAGTACGGTCCCGATCCGTTCTCCATGGAAAATTATGGGGAGAATCATGAGTGAGTGAATAAGAGAGGTATTCAACAACTCTCTCTCTTCAATGGTAAAGGGGTAATCAGTGGGGTCGTGTATCCGCATTCCAGTGGGGGCAACCGCATGAGCGGTAAGCTGGGGATATTTTTCATGGCTTAAAATAGCCGAGAACTTTTGATCCTGGTTCTCATCCCCGGAACTTTCGTAGGCAAACCGCCCCTCAAACCTATCATTTTCCATCGTGATGATCCCGCAAAAGAAGCCATCGAAGAATTCCTTGATGGCGGCTACCGATACCTCGATCGCATGTTCCCAGTCGAGAGAGAAGTTCACCAGGTTCGTGAGGTGGAGAAGCTTTCCGATTTTCCCCTTCTCCTCGAGGAGGTCCCTCGTGTTCGAGGAGAGGCTCATCCGGTTAAGGGAACTTTCAACGGAGGATGTGGCGAGTTCGGAAAAAGAGGAGGCAATCTTTTCATAGTGTAGGAACTCCTCTTCCCTCAGATTTTGATAGTAGATGGCGATTATGAAGAGGTCCTTTCCGTAAGGGGAAAGGGGTAAGGCGATGACTCTCTTCATGGGGACTCCCGATAGTTTTGGCAGTCCCAGGCTTCTGAGTTTTTCACCGTAGAGATGGGACGCAAGATTCCGGTTCGATACACTGATTATTCCCTGATCGAAGGGGATCCTGAGTTCCCCGTCGGACGCCTGCTTCTCAATTCCTGTTTTACTTTGAGACATGGAGAATTGACTCACCAGGAATGCACCCTCTCTACGAAAGAGGATCGAGTATGAGCCGTGAAATATTTCATGGGCTGTTTCCTGGATTTGTTCGAGGAGTTCGGAGATCTTCTCCACAGGAGCAAAGGTTCCTGCTGTGAACCCCTTCAGGATTATGTCGTAGTTATCCTTGATCTCCCTCTGTTTCCTCTCGAGGCATATGTGGGATATGGCGATGGAGAGGAACGTTACCAGGCATTCGATTTCCTGGAAAGTTTCTTCCTGGGGGGGGTACCCTCCACGAGAGATAATTATGAACGATCCTTCGAGAGAGTCCTCTCCTGTGACTAGATGAATGGCTCGGATGTCGTACTCCTTTTGGTTGAACCATTTTCTTGTGATGGTGGTGGATCTCTCA
>CAYSOQ010000091.1:0-5855 GCA_964432685.1 uncultured bacterium | reverse complement strand
GAAATGATGGGCTTACTCTTGTAATGGTCGCGATCAACTCGCTGACCATGCTCGTACTCTACGGTGTACTTGGGGGCTTCCTGTTGGGCGTCGGACGCCTGCCAGTTCCGTGGCAGGCACTTCTTCTTTCAATCGGGATTTACGTAGCCTTCCCATTGGTGGCTGGATATATCTCCCGGAAATGGGTCATCGCCACCAAAGGCGAAGAATGGTTCAAAGAGAAGTTCCTTCATGTGTTGACACCGATTACCATCACAGCGCTCCTGGCAACTCTCGTGCTGCTTTTCTCCTTCAAAGGCGAAACGATACTCTCCAACCCCCTGACGATAGTCTGGATCGCCATCCCGCTCTTCATCCAGACAAACCTGATCTTCTGGTTGGGGTACGGTCTGGCAAGACTGCTAAAACTCGAGTACGAAGACGCGGCCCCGGCGGCCATAATCGGCGCATCTAATCACTTCGAGGTAGCCATCGCCACGGCCGTGATGCTATTCGGAATCTCGAGTGGCGCGGCCCTGGCAACGGTGGTGGGCGTCTTGATCGAGGTGCCGGTCATGCTGATGCTTGTTAAGATCTGCCTCCGGACCACTAAATGGTTCGAGCTTAAAGCAGGGAAGATCACGCTCTGAATCTTATTTGGAGTGAGGAATGACCAAAGATATCATTAAAATCTTCAAAGCCCTCTCAGATAGAAAAAGGCTTAGGGCATTTTCCCTGCTGCTGAAGGCGGAAACCCCCCTGTGTGTATGTGAAATTGTAGATATTCTGGGGATATCGCAATACAACGTCTCACGCTACGTGAAAGAGCTGAAGCAAGCCGGGCTGGTGGAGGAGGAAAGGGAGGGTAAGTGGGTGTACTACTCCATCAAGGACCGGTCCGGGATCATTATATCTTCCACGGAGAAGATAATCTCTGGCCTTCCTGATACAGATTATCTGGATGACATGAAACGACTCGAACTAAGGCTTTCCTTGAGAGAGGAAGGCAGGTGCATTGTGGGGCTTAAAAGAGAAGAGTGGCTGGAACTGAAACGTTTCCCTGAACCGGAGTAGGTACTTAAAAACAGTTTTCATACTGGGAATTCCAAATAAACGAGCTTTACTGGTTCCAATATCTCCAGATATGACTTTCTATGACCTCAGATCCGGCAAGTTTTTCAGGTTAACCTTTCCGAAACCTCCCCCCCCGGGGGTTTCGATCCTCAAACATGCTCCTTTTTCCAGCCTCGTGTTGAACTTCCCTTCTTTAACGATTTTCTTGCCTTGAGAAATAATAATATTTACTCCTTCCCTTCCCGGCTTCCCACCCTTAAGGCCGTATGGAGGAAACTTCCTTCTCTCGGAGAGTACCGTTACGTCCACATCTGAAAGGAACTCGATTTCCCTGACAATTCCATCTCCCCCAGTAAATTCCCCCTCTCCGCCAGTACCCCTTCTGATGGAATAAGAGTTAACGAGGAATGGGTAACTGTATTCAAGAGCCTCTATGGGAGTATTGAGGGTGTTGGTCATGTGTGAGTGAACGGCACTTGCGCCGTGAACTCCGTAACCGGCTCCCATCCCTCCCCCCAGGGTCTCGTAATAGGCAAAAGGCCGGCCGTTCCTTTCATCGGTGCCCCCAATCGTCACGTTATTCATGGTCCCCTGGGATGCTGCTGGAACTTTGTCCGGTACAGCCTTCGCAAGTGCACCGAGCAATACATCCACAATTCTTTGAGAGGTCTCAACATTTCCCCCCGCCACAGGTGACGGAAATTCCGATTCCACGAGGCTACCCTTTTCAGTCTTTAAATTAACGGGTCTGAGGACTCCTCCGTTGGTGGGAATGTCTTCCCTCGTCAGTGCCCTGACAACATAGAGGACTGCAGAAAGTGTTATGGCATATACCGCATTGACGCTCCCCTGCACCTGCATGTCAGTCCCGGTAAAATCCACATTCATCTCGTCTTTCCTTATGTCGATCCTGGCGGTTATCCTGACGGGGGTATCATCGATGCCATCGCCGTCCATATAGTCCTCGAACTCATACGTTCCGTCTTTCAGCTCCTTTATAGTATTCCGGGTCATTCTCTCCGCGTAGTTTTGCAACTCCATCGAGTATTGAATTAACGTGTCTATCCCATAATGTTCGTTCAATTCCTTCAGTCTTTTTATTCCTGTTAGATTTGCCATGATCTGGGCAGCGAAATCCCCCTCCCTCTCATCGGGAGTCCTCACATTATTGAGAATCAGCTTCATAATTTTATTATCGATCTTTCCTCCCTCGACCAGTTTAAGAGGAGGGATAATCACTCCCTCCTGGAAAATAGACGTGGATAGGGGCATTGAGCCCGGCGTAATCCCACCCACATCAGCATGGTGGGCCCTGTTTGCCACATAAAACCGGGGTTCTTCGCCTCTCAGATACACGGGAGCAACGAGTGTGATATCAGGCAGATGGGTACCCCCTCTAAAAGGGTCGTTGAGAAAAACCATGTCGCCATCTGAGAGTTTCATCTCGGAAATAGCCGATTTCACCGAGAGCGGCATGGAACCGAGGTGAACAGGGATATGTGCCGCCTGGGCGACCATCTCGCCGTCACTATCGAATATGGCACATGAGTAGTCTCTCCGCTCTTTGATGTTAGGAGAAAAGGAGGTCCTGTTTAGCGTGGACCCCATCTCTTCTGAAATTGAAGAAAACCTGTTTTTAAACACTTCGAGAAGTATGGGGTTTACTTCACGGTTCATTGATTCCTCGTCAAAACAATATTCTTAAATCCATCTACTTCCCCACCCCAGCCGGGGGGAACTATCGTTGTCGAACTGTATTCAACAATCAGCACAGGCCCTTCCATAAGGTTACCCGGTTTTAGCTTTTCTCTGTCAAGAATCATAGTTGGAACAGAGGTGGATCTAAAAACCACGTTCCTTGTATCCAACATGGCGTCGGAAGCGATGACGGGATCATTCTTTTCTAACGGGCATATTTCAGGCTTTTCCTGTACCCCTCTCATTCGAAGCCGTACGTTTACTATTTCCACCTTCTTATCCGGATTTTTATATCCGTAAAGTCTCTCGTGGTGAGAATGAAAATCCTCTACATATCCTTTCGAGAAGGGCACTACGATTTCATGTGATTGGCCCTCATATCTCATGTCCAGATACATCTCCTTCTTGATATTATTTCTCTTGAGACCTTCTCCCACCAGTTCTCTCACTCCCCGATCCATGAGGGGAGAGAACAGTTTCTCGATTTTCTTGAAGGAACTTTCATCTTCATTGACCATCACAGTCAGGGAGTAATCCTTCACAATATCGGCAAGGAGCATGCCAAATGCCGAGAGCAGGCCCGGATTCTCAGGAACGATTACCCTCGGAATGGAAAGGAGATCTGCCAGGAATGGAGCATGAAGCCCCCCTGCACCCCCGAATGACATCAATGAAAATTCCTGGGGATCATGGCCCCGTTCGACAGAAATTACACGGATTGCCTTCTCCATTGTGGCATTGGCCACCTCAATAATCCCCTCCGCTATTTGAGTGGTGGAAAGGCCTGTATCTTTAGCAAGTTTACTGAAGTTTCCCTCGAGTTTTCCCTCTTCGAGCTCCATATCCCCACCGAGAAAGAAATCGGATAGAAGTCTACCCAGATAGAGGTTTGCATCGGTTACTGTAATCTTATCCCCCTTCCCGTAGCAAATCGGTCCTGGATCAGCTCCTGCACTCTCCGGCCCAACCCTTAAGGCACCTCCCGCATCCAGCCGTGCAATAGATCCTCCTCCAGCCCCAACGGTGTGGATATCTATCATGGGCACTTTTATCGGCCAGCCAGAGATCTTCGATTCTGTTGTGAGGGCTACGGAGCTGTCCACGAGTGAAACATCGGTGGAGGTCCCTCCCATATCAAAAGAGATTAACCGATCAAATCCGGATATTCTGCCCACTTCGTAGGCCCCTACGACACCTCCCGCAGGCCCGGACAGTATGGTCCTGATCGACTCTGACATGGCCACAGCACTTGAAATAGACCCTCCATTTGACTGCATTACACGCAACTGGTCTTCCTCTCCAAGATTTGAAGTTAAGTGGGATATGTAATTTTTCATGATTGGAGATACATAGGCATTCAATACAGTAGTAGAGGTTCTTTCGAATTCCCTGAACTCAGGGAGGATTCTGTGAGAAGCCGATACGGAGAGGGCCTCTCTCTCACATACCGTTTCCACGGCCTTTTCATGGTCGGACCGCGAAAATGAAAAAAGAAGACAAACAGCTACTGATTCTGCCCCTGATTTTATGATTTTCCCTAAAACTTTTTCGATCTCGTCTTGATCCACATCCTGGATGACCTCCCCTGTATATAGGAGCCTGCCTTTTATCCCGAACCGCAGATCCTCCGGTATAAGTGGAGGTGATTTTACATATTTGAGATCATAAATCCGTTCCCGGTTCTGTCTGCCAATCTCGAGAATATCTTCGAAGCCCCTGTTAGTAATGAGAGCGGTTCTAACCCCTTTTCTCTCCAAAACAGCATTGGTAGCAACCGTAGACCCATGAACTATATTCCTTGCCATCTCCCGGGGTATAACTTTCAACCCCTGAAGCACAGCTTCTGCCGGATTTGATGGTGTGGAGAGGCATTTATAGGTGCTGACCTTTCCTCCATCGATGTAAATAATATCTGTGAATGTCCCCCCAGTGTCCACCCCTATTACTATTTTACTATCTGACATCATAAATTTCCCCTTTCTTCCCTTTCAATCAGCAGGGGTCGGGCCAAAATCCTTATTTCCTTTACAATTATATATATCTTTGTAGGTTATTCCACCTGACCTGTCAAGAGTGTAGGCCTGACACCTATGGTTCCCGGGAATTCTATATAAATGTTTTCCATTTTTATGAAAACCTTTACATAGCCTCCCGATAAATGAGAAATAATCTTCTGATAACCTGCTGATATACTTAACAATACAGCAAAATATCCCCTCAGGTATACTATTTGCATTTATTCTTTGAAAATCGATGAAATTTAGATTACAATTCAATATATGGAGGGGAATCTAATGGGAACGAGAAAAAAAGTGATGAGAAGAAGAGGCTGGATGTGGATCGTTGTCACGTGCATTGCCATTCTATCCACAATATCCGTCGCCTTTGCAGAACCCGTCACCGATTTTGAGGATATAACCGCCGATATCGGCCGTGGGTTCGGCAGCGGAATGAACAAATACTCCTGGGCGTCAACCACATTCAGCGTGGACGATAACATCTACATAGGTACCTTCAATGTAAATTTCGATATCTTCTCTCTGCCGGAATACATTCAGCAGATCGGGGCAGCTGACGGCCCCCAGGCAGCCCTGGCCCCTCTTGACGCCTTCCGGAGGCTCTGGAGCGGCAGCCCGGTAACTAAAAGCACCGGGGGGGAGATCTGGAGGTACAACACGACGGCTCACACCTGGGGAAGCGCTCCCGTGCTCAAGACCGACAGCGAGGATGTGGGATTTCGGAAGATGATAGAGTACGATGGCTATATCTACGCGGGCACAGCCAACGGGCCTAACGGCCCCGCTCCGGGAGATGCCAAGTATTCGATTCAACCTCCCACTCCTACAGTATCCTATGCCGGAAGTGGGACAGCGCTCTATAGGAGCTCTGACGGCGTTACCTGGACAGAGGTCCCGGGAGGGCCGAGTTTAAACCCATTAAACTCTTCTAACCGGGCCATGGAGGTAATCGACGGGAAGCTTTACGTGGGAACCGAAAATATTCTCGGTCCTGAGTTATGGTCTTTCAACGGTACTAGCTGGAATCCTCTTATAGTCGGTCCTACCCGCCTGCCTGGCGGCCTTGGCGTACGAGCAATCCGTTAA
>CAYSOQ010000090.1:0-5892 GCA_964432685.1 uncultured bacterium | reverse complement strand
GGCCGCCGAGAATCTAAACATCCATGTCACTGACAGGGAAGTCAAGCAGGGTATCGCCTCGACTCCGGCGTTCATGGTCAACAACTCTTTTTCGAAGGAGCGGTACCTCCAGATCCTCCAGACAAACAGCATCAGTCCCCAGGCATACGAAACACAGATGAAAGTCGATCTTCAGTTGAGAAAACTGCAGAGTTTCATCAATTCATCATCCTTCATCTCCGATAAGGAGGTGAAGGACAGGTACCTATCCATGAAAAGGGAAGTGAAGGTATCCTTTCTCGCCCTTGACCCCGCTTCCTTTTCCGTCGCTCCCCCAAAGAGTAAGGAAATCGAGAATTATTACTTGAAGAACAGGGAACGTTTCAGGTCCCCCGCGATGGCGCAGGTGGAGTATGCGGAATTTTCTTCCCAGGCCTTCATGAAGGGTGTATCCCTATCGGATGTGGAGATAAAGACTTACTTCGATGCCAACGAGGACAGATACATGGGCCCTGAAAAAAGGAGGGCCTACGTGATCCACCTTCCCTTCGGCGGGAAAAGTTCCAGGGAAGGGCAGATAAAAAAAGCGGGAAAGATTAGAGAGGAAATCAAATCGGGAAAATATACCTTCATCGATGCGGTCAAGAGATACTCTAAGGGGAAAACTCTACCATCCCGATACAACGGAGAATGGTTCGGAAAGAAGGATCTTCCTGGAAACTTGGGGGATACAGTGTTCTCCCTCCCGGTAGATGAAATTTCTCCCCCTCTTGAGACAACAAAAGGAGTTAAACTCTACAAGGTCGCCGAGATAAAAAGGCGTGACCCCTTACCACTTTCCAAAGTAAAGAAAAGGGTAATGAAAGATCTCTCCCTTGAAAAAGCAAGGGACAAGGCCATTATCAAAGCCTATGAATCCCGAGGGAAAATTGTAAAAGGGGCCGATTATGAAAAGGTAATCCCTTCTTATGGCCTCACCATAAGGAAGACGGACCTCATCGCACCTGGTGAAGCGGCAGTTCCTGCGAAGGCCCTGCTTTCTGCAGCTTTTCTCCTCCCGGTTGGTGAGACTGGAGAAGTGAAAAAATTGGGAGACTCCTACTATGTATTCAAGGTCCTGGCGAAAAAAAACCCCTCCATCCGTTCACTCGATAAAGTTCGAGGGGAGATAATGAATATCCTCACCAAAAAGAGGAAGTGGGACGCAGCGAATTCCTACGGGAAAAAACTAATCTCCAGGTATAAGGGTGAAAAGGGGAAACTCTTCTCTCTCGCAGGGATGCAGGGAAGACGGGGGACTACTCCTCTATTTTCTCCAATCTCCTCCAAAGGTATCCCGGGAATAGGTTATTCCAGGGAACTCGCCAGGGAAGTCCTTACTCTTGGGACGCTTAAGCCCCTCTCAGACAGGCCAGTCACCTTCGAGGGCAAAATCTACATTTTAGAGTTCGAGGGAGCGAAAAAGATCTCAATGAAGCTATTCGATAAGGAGAAGAGTGATATCAGGAATGCCCTCCTCGAGCAGAAACGACAGGAAGCCTTCAAATCCTTTATCAAGGAACAGCGGTCGAGGGCCAAGATTGAGATCAGCAAGGATCTCAAGATTTAAATGGCACAAGAGTGAAGAATTCAAAGAAGACATTCTACATACTTCTCCTCTCTCTTCTCCTCACTTACCTTGTCGCATACGTCCCTATCCTCTACTCATCAGGGCACCCCTCCCCGCCTGAGAAATCATCCCTCGTGGTTCCTGTGGTATCAGTGATTGATGGCGATACAATTCTCATCCGGTATAAGGGGAGAGAAGTCCCCGTACGTTTTATCGGGATCGACTGCCCTGAGACCGGGAAGTACGGGGTTTCAGGAGAATATGGTGCCAACCGGGCGAAAGAGTTAGTGGCCAGGCTTACCTCCGGGAAGAAGGTTACCCTTAAATTCGACTTTGAACGGGAAGACCGTTATCACAGGTGGTTATGCTACGTGTACACCGAAGATGGGGGGCTGGTGAATGAGCTCCTGCTGGAGGAAGGGCTTGCCCTTGCCATGACCCGGTTTCCCTTTACCCTGAAGAAACAGTTTCTTAGAACCCAGCGGGAGGCCTCGGAAAAAGGGAAGGGAATGTTTTCCAATTCTTCCATCGATGCTGTCAAGTTCACTATTTCCCGTGGAAAAAGCGTTGAGGTGTACAGGGGGCCTTCCAGGAGCTATATCCTCGTTTTCGGGGCCCTGGCAAAACCTTGGCTTACCCCTGGCGACATCCCTCTTGAAATCGACCGTATAAGAAGATATGAACGGAGCACTCCACCCGAACGGCTTTATGATGCCCTTAAAGCAGATGGGTATGTCATCCATGCAGTAGCGGAAAATAAAGGGCCCGGTCTCAATTCCACCATGATGAAAGGAACGACCATATCCTACCGGGATGCCGTGAGACACATGGGGGAATCGGTCGCAGTGAAGGGAAAAATCGTACGCACCCATCAGGGGGCCAAGGCAACTTTCCTCGATTTCGATTCAGACTGGAAGCACAACCTGTCTATCGTGATTTTCAGTAAGGATATCGATAAGTTCTCCTCACCTCCCCATATGCTCTTCCTCGGGAAAATGGTAATCGTAAAGGGAAGAGTCCGCCGGTACAAGGAAAAACCTGAGATTATCGTGAACAACCCGAATAAGATCACGATTATTAAATAGGGAACGCCTGAATCCCAATTCCCATAAGACTTTAGAATGAGGGTACAAGTAACCCCGGTCCAGTCAAGGTACCATAATTTCCACGTAATTTTCGTCCACTCCTACATGGAGGGGCAGGGTCCCGGCAAAATCTCCATCGACCTGATACGGAACTGGCAGATGAGAGTCGATCCGGATTTCCGATCCCTCAATCTTCTCCACTTCTGATTCCGAGAACTCCAACCCTAACAGGGACTTGAGCCCGTATAGAAAAAAATTGATTACCCCCCCCTTTTTAAACAGATACCCGCTTAAGGCCACCTTATCCAGGGAAGCTTCCCTCACGATTTTCCATTTACCCCCATAATGGGAAGACCTGGCGATAAGGACCCAGGGAAATTCTCCTGGCACCTCCTGCCCACCCATAGATACCCGTATCTGCACCTGGGGATAAGTGAAGATCTTTTCAATACCCACCCGGATATATTCTCCCTTTCCGAGAATTTTTTTCCACCCGTAAGAGACAGACTTCACTATCTCGCCGTCGATTCCCACTCCTGTCATGAGAAGGAACCTCCTCCCGTTGGCCAGGCCCGGATGGATTTTCACCGGTCTTCCTCTCAACGTTATTCTTGCCGCCGCCTCGACCTCTTCGGGGAGTTTCAACTCATAACGTATGACATTCGTCGTGCCGCCAGGGATATATCCGATTGGCGGCCCCCCTGGAAGCAATCCGTTTACCACCTCGTTGAGCGTACCGTCTCCCCCCACGACAACGAGTAACTCTGCAGAACCTTTACGGGCAACACTCTCAGTGAAGGCTTCCGCATCCCCAGCCTTTTCTGTGAGGGCAAATTGTGTGATGACACTATTTTTACTGTAGAAGGCATAGAGGGAATCAATCGCTCCAGGGCCCACCCTACCCGCTGCCGGGTTGATGATTACTGCAACAGATGGTTTTCCCATACGATTTCCCCTGAGACCCTGGATTGAAGATCCATATGAATAGGGCTGCCAGAAAAATCCCGGCCACAACATCGATCACATAGTGGAAGAGGCAAAAGATTGTAGAGAAGGTGAGAGCCGAAACTGCCCCCCAGTATAGAATCTTCCCCCCAGTTCTTGAAAACCTGCTCCCCCACCATGCGACGAAGATCCCAACGGCCACGTGAGAGCTGGGAAATGCGGCCCCGGGATTCTCGCCATTCCGGTAGATGAACTCCACCAGCCTCTGTAAGGGCCCTCCAGACCCGAAATAGTCAACTCTCAGATGTAGGGGCCCCTCTACTGGGAGGATAATATAGATGCCGTAACATAGATAGAAGAGTGCAGACATTTGAAACACATATTCTTCAAAGATTTTTACATCATTTCTGTAAAGGAGTATCCCCGTGACAGGGATCAGAAGATAATAAAATAGGTAGGACAGGTGGGATAACTCCACTACGAACTGATTTCCATAGATGCCCCTCGGGAATGGAAGTGGAAAGGTCCCTGTGATGATCCTGTCCATGGCAATAAAAGATCCATCTAGAAACCGGGGAATTATTTCCCTGTTGATAAGTCCAGTCTGATAATAGAAAAAAGTGTAGAGAATAATCGGGTACCATGCAGAGAGAATTTGGAGAAAAGTGGAATCGCCCTCTTTCGACTCGAGAAACAGAAGGAGACCGATCACGCTCCCGTTGAACAGCAAATGATACCTGTACCCCTCGATCCCATCCCGGAAGAGCACCACGAAAATGCCTACTGATAGAGAATAGAGAAGGGTGATCTTTCCTTTCTTGCTGATCCTCAGAGCCAACCGGATCTCCTGTACCAGCGATATGTCTCCTCGAATCCTGAAGATGCTTCTTTCCCTGGGGAATATCCGAGTTCTTTCCCTATCTTGACAGGGGAACAGGTCCATCCCTCTTGCATCGCTTCCTTAACCTTTTCGCTGGAGATGAGCGCACCCTTCCCTGTAACTTTTCCTAAAAAGTCTCCCATTTTTCCCGCTATCCAGAGGATTCCCCGGGGGAGATGAATCTTTCTCCCCCTTCCCGTTACTCTCAGGAGAAGATCGGCGATATCCTCCTGGGTGTAGACCTTTCCATCAGAAACATAGTACACCTTGTGGTCACTCTCCTCCCGAAAGGCTGCCAGGACCAACCCCTCGACTAAATCATCAACATGAATCATGGAGAGATCCAGGTTTCCCCTTCCCACGAGGGGAACGAAACCATGATGGGCCATCTTAAAATAGACGAAGAAATCCCTGTCGTGTGGCCCGTACACAATCGGGGGCCTCACGATCGTCCATGGAATGGCACCTATCTCATCCAGGAGAAGCCTCTCACCCAGGAGCTTGCTTTCACCATAATTAGTAATGGGAGATGGAGGATCATCTTCAACGGCAGGATTGTCACTCCCCCGGGGCCCCGCAACCGCCAGGGAACTCACGTAGAGGAATTTCACCGCATTCTTACCATTCTCTGATACTGCCCGGGCAAGATTACCCGTCCCCACCCCATTCACAAGGATGAATTCCTCCCTGCTCCTGGCCTTCGTGAGTCCTGCAAGATGGATGACCACTTCCACAGACACGACATGAGGGATCAGGCTCTCAAAGGATTTCACATCACCCACCACCGCTTCAAGGAGAGGGTCACCAGACATCCATTCGGATTTTCCCGGGTTCCTCACGAGACATTTCACCCTGTGACCAAGAGATGAGAGCTTCAGTGCAAGATTTCTCCCGATGAACCCGGAAGCACCGGTGAGAAGTATTTTCATAACTCCTTCCCATACACCCTGTATGTTTTGTATGGATCGCTGACAATCCTTGAAATGATCCTGTTCATTACGTGGTTGTCCTCGAGTATCCAGGATAGTTCCCCTCTCGGATACCCTGCCGATGGAGCCGTCCGATATATCTCTTCGAGCATAACCGCCTCAACACCTGCGTGCCTGTACTGTTCGACTACTCCCATAACGAGAACACGCATCCTGTTAATTTTTTTCTTCGAGAAGAAGAAATGAAGGAATCCGAAGGGAAAGAGCCTCCCCCCCATCTCCTTCAGGATAATATTAAAATCGGGAATTGCGATGAAGAAACCCACCTCTTCATCATCCAGGCAGGCGAAAAAGGCAATAGACGGGTCTATCACAGGCTTGAGGTTCTTCGCGACGGATTCGATCTCTCGGCCGTCCCTACGAATGCAAAGCCAGTTATCTTGTCTATCAGAGACATGGAAGAGA
>CAYSOQ010000089.1:0-5936 GCA_964432685.1 uncultured bacterium | reverse complement strand
GAAGATGATTCTTCTCTCATGTGCCGCGGCCGAGAAGATCGTAAACCCGGTGGCAAGGTATGTCTTCAAGACACCCCAGAAGGACACCTTTGCGGCCAGGAAAATCTTCATGCAGATGAAAAAGATGGGGATTTCAAAGATCGGCGTCGTAGTGGGAAACACTGGATTCGGGAAAGCGGGCAAGGCACAGATCGAGAAGATCGCCCCCGAGTACGGGATCAAAATACTCATCAGTGAGGTGTATGACAAGAAAGCCACCGACCTTACTGCGGTTGTAAACAAGTTGAAGGGTGCAAATGTGAAAGGTGTCATCAACTGGTCTATCGTTCCCGCACAGTCTATCGTTGCGAAGAACATGAGGCAGATCGGTTTGAATGTCCCTCTCTTCCAGAGCCATGGATTCGGGAACATCAATTATGTCAAGGCGGCTGGAGAGGCGGCTGAGGGAATTATCTTTCCTGCGGGACGGCTTCTCGTTGCAGACGTGCTTCCCGATTCCAACAAGCAGAAAGCTCTTCTTATTAAGTACAGGAACGACTACGAGTCCAAGTTCAAAGAGGACGTGAGCACCTTCGGCGGCCATGCCTACGATGCTTTCATGATCCTCATGAGGGCCCTCAAGGAAGCGGGGCCCGACAAGGAAAAGGTGAGGGACACCATAGAGAACATGAAGGGTTTTGTTGGAACCGGGGGAGTGTTTAATTTCTCTGCCAAAGACCACAACGGCCTGGATATGGACGCTTTTGAGATGCTCACCGTCAAGAAGGGGAAATTTGCGCTTCTCGGAAAGTAGGCATATAAAAGACGTTTCTGACATTATGAGGGAGTATCCGGAAACCCCGGATACTCCCAATTATTTGTCCCGATAAGATGAATGTAGAGTTATTTTTTCAATACCTCGTAGCGGGGATTACCTACGGGATTATATATGCCATCGTCGCTATAGGCTTCAACATCATCTACAATACGACGGGAATCATCAACTTTGCCCAGGGTGAGTTTGTCATGCTGGGAGGGATGAGTGCCGTGACCTTCAACATGTTCATGCCACTTCCCCTTGCCGTCCTGTGCGCGGTGGTGGTGACCATGATAGTGGGTGCGCTGATCGAGGTCCTTTTCATACGGTGGCTCTCCCACCCCTCTGTACTCAGGATGATCATCATTACTATCGGGATTTCCATCCTCATCAGGGAAGTAGCCTTGCACATCTGGGACGAGAGCGTCCACGCCCTTCCCTACTTTACCGGGAGTGAGATCTCCTCTTTCTCCATCGGGGGAGTCCACGTGTCCCCTCAGGTCCTCTGGGTCGTAGGAGTTTGCTCCCTTATGGTTATTGGCCTTAACGCTTTTTTCAAGTTCACCCAGGTGGGGAGGAAGATGCGAGCCTGCGCGGCGAACCGTGATGCGGCGAGGCTTTGCGGAATCAATGCGAAGAATATGGTGACTTTTTCCTTTGTGCTGTCCGCAGGGATTGGAGCTCTCGCGGGGTGCGTTGTCTCTCCCATCACATATGTTCAGTACAATAGCGGAACGGGCCTGGCGATAAAAGGGTTCACCGTGGCAATCCTGGGGGGGCTGGGTAACAGTATGGGAGCCCTTGTGGGAGGGGTCATCCTGGGGTCTCTCGAATCATTCAGTATCTGGATCCTGCCCACTGCTTACAAGGACGCCATCTCCATATCCATCCTGCTCCTGATCCTCTTCGTGAAACCGAGCGGCCTCTTCGGTAGCCGTGAAGCCTTCAAACTCAAGGAGTTCTAATGGGGGCGAAAGGGTACAGGAAAATTGTTTTCTTCATCGCAGCGGTAGTCGGGGTTCAGGTGTTGGCTCACGTTTTTGGGAAGGAGTACTACCTCACACAGTTAACCATGTCAGCCTATTACCTGCTCGTGATCCTGGGACTCTGTATGCTGATGGGGTACGCAGGCCAGATATCCCTTGGCCATGCGGGGTTTTTCGCCATCGGGGGATACATCTCCGCCTTCCTCACCACGTATAATCTCCTCCCATACAGGGGAACGGGGATCGTATCTGCCCTGTCACGCATGGGTGTCCTCGTATCGAGAGAAGATCTCTATGGGGAAACGATCCTCCACGTCCATCCGTGGGTCGCCCTTGTAGCTGCCGTGGCCCTCGCCGTGGTCATCGCATATGCCATTGGGAAGCCGGTATTGAAACTGAAGGGACACTACCTGGCAATGGCCACCCTCGGTTTCGGCATCATCATCTACAGAGTGGCCCTGGGTTCCGCCATCTTCGGGGAAGCGGACGGATTGTCGGATGTTCCCCCCCTGAACATTCTGCCAGGGGTCCATGTGAGCGGGGATATTGCCGACAAGGTGGGAAACTATTACATCGCATGGTTCCTCGTGATCCTATGTCTTCTGAGCCTCCTCAATCTGGTGAACTCGAGGGTGGGCAGGGCTCTCAGGTCCATTCATGGGGACGAGGATGCTGCCAACGCCATGGGGGTGGATACATCAAAGTACAAATTGAACATTTTTGTTCTCAGCGCAGCCTATGCCGCAATAGGCGGTGTCTTTCTCACCCATTACAACGGTGGAATCGGCCCGTCCGAGGCCTCGGTCATTAAGTCGATCCGCTATGTGGCCATCGTTGCTGTTGGGGGCATGGCGAATCTCTGGGGAGCCCTTTCGATGGGAGCTGTCCTAAATTTCCTTTCCCTCAGGGGATTTTTCGGTTCTTACGACGATGCCTTCTTTGGGGGGATACTCATCGTAATCATGCTTTTTGCCCCCGAAGGCATACTCGGGAGGGAAATCCTCTCCCTTTTCAGGAAAACTCCTATCGAGGGGGAGGGAGGGGAGCCGACGTGACGGAACTCCTTGAAGTAAGGGAGATGAACCACCATTTCGGGGGCCTGAAGGCGGTGGACGGGGTAACTTTCTCAGTTAAGGAACACATGGTCAAGGCGGTGATCGGGCCGAACGGGGCAGGGAAAACCACACTTTTTAACCTAATCTCCGGCTCTATAATTCCCGATTCAGGTGAGGTGGTCTTTAAGGGGGACATGATCCAGGGGCTCCCCCCGTACAGGATCGCAAGATTGGGCATCTCCCGAACCTTCCAGCATATTCGCCTCTTTCCAAAGATGACGGCCCTGGAAAATGTGATGATCGGGCGCCATATTCACAGCAGGGCTGGATTCATCGCGGGTATGCTGAACCTTCCCTGGACGTGGAGGGAAGGGGGAAAGGTTCGTGAACATTCTCTCGAAATGATGGCCTTCCTCGGGATTTCCCATCTTGCGGATGTGGATGCCAAAAGCCTCTCTTACGGGCAGCAGCGATCCGTGGAACTTGCGAGGGCCCTTGCCTGCGACCCCAGGCTTCTTCTCCTGGATGAACCTGCAGCAGGGCTTAATATCCGTGAGACCAGGGAGATAGGGAAGATAATCCTTAAAATCAGGGAGAGAGATGTCACAGTACTAATTGTTGACCATGACATGTCCCTCGTGATGAACATATCTGATGAGATTGTTGTCCTTTCCTACGGTCAAAAGATTGCGGACGATGTGCCCCAGACGGTGCAGAAGGATGAAGAGGTGATACGGGTTTATCTGGGGGAAGAAGATGCTTAGGGTGAGAAACCTGGAAGCGGGATATGGAAAACTTAAAGTTATCAGGAAAGTTTCTATGCATGTGAACTCCGGAGAAATCGTTACGATCATCGGTGCAAACGGGGCGGGAAAGACCACCCTTCTAAAAACGATTTCAGGGTTGATCCGCGCCAGGTCGGGGGAGGTATCCTTCAATGGACAGGACATACTGGCCCTTACCCCGGAAAAGATCGTCATGATGGGGTGCTCTCTGGTTCCTGAGGGTAGGCAGCTCTTCGGAACCATGACAGTAAGGGAAAACCTGTACATCGGAGGCTACGCAAGGTCAGGGAGAGATAAAGAGGGAGGAGTCGAGGAGAAGATGGAGGAGATCTATTCGCTCTTTCCAGTACTCGAGGAGAGAGAAGGACAACTCGCCGGTACACTGTCGGGGGGGGAACAGCAAATGCTCGCAATAGGCAGGGCGATGATGGCAGACCCGGATATGATTATGATGGATGAACCTTCCATGGGATTGAGCCCTATTATTGTCCGGGACATATTTGGGGTGATAAGAACACTCCGTGATAGCGGTTGCACGATCCTCCTCGTAGAGCAGAATGCACGAAGCGCGTTGAGAATTGCCAACAGGGGGTACGTGATAGAATCGGGTAGGATCGTTTTGCAGGGGCCCGCCGAGGATCTAATGCAGAACCGGGATATCCAGAGGGCGTACCTTGGGAGGGACCTTGATACGGAGGTCCCCCATTAATCAGTGAGAGGGAGGAGAGGGATGTACTGGGAACCTGAATACGAAACGATGCCGAAGGAAGAGCTCGAACAGCTTCAACTCGAGAGGCTCCAGTCGACTCTGAACAGGGTGTATAAAAATGTTCCCTTTTACAGGCGGAAATTCGACAAACTGGGAATCGACCCGGAAGGGTTCCATTCCCTGGGAGAGGTAAGAAACCTTCCATTCACCACAAAGGATGACTTGAGGGACAATTATCCCTACGGGATGTTCGCGGTTCCTCTCAGGGAGGTAGTCCGGATCCACTCCTCTTCCGGAACCACCGGGATGGCCACAGTAGTGGGATACTCGAGGAACGATATCAAAAACTGGTCGAACCTGGTGGCCCGGGTCCTCACCGCGGGGGGTGTCACGAAGGACGATGTGGTCCAGATCTCTTTCGGGTACGGTCTCTTCACAGGCGGATTCGGCCTCCACTACGGTGCAGAGAGAGTCGGCGCTTCGGTAATTCCCATCTCAAGCGGCAACACGAAGCGGCAGATCCAGATCATGGAGGATTACAAGACCAGTGCCATCGTTTCTACACCTAGTTATGCTCTTCTTCTTGCGGATTCGATCAGGGAGATGGGAATCAACATGAGTTCCTTCTCCCTGAAATACGGGCTATTTGGTGCGGAACCATGGTCGGAGGGGATGCGGGACGAGATCGAGGAAAAGCTCAAAATTCAGGCTACCGATAATTACGGCCTCTCCGAGGTAATGGGGCCGGGAGTGGCGGGGGAGTGCCTCGAAAGGAAGGGGCTTCAT
Organism: uncultured bacterium; assembly: GCA_964432685.1. GTDB lineage: Bacteria > Desulfobacterota > Deferrimicrobia > J040 > J040 > CAYSOQ01. Next base: position 819 of record CAYSOQ010000089.1, on the reverse strand, counting down.
ATCAACGAGGACCATTTCCTGGTGGAAGTTGTGGACCCCGACACCCTGGAACATCTCCCCATGGGAGAAACGGGAGAACTTGTGATCACCACCCTCACAAAAGAGGCTTTTCCCGCAATACGGTTCAGGACCAGGGATCTCACCCGGCTCATCAAAGAACCCTGTCCCTGCGGGAGGACTTCCATAAGAATGAGCAGGGTTCTCGGCCGCACTGATGACATGCTCATCATCAAAGGGGTGAACGTGTTCCCCTCCCAGATTGAAGCCGTTCTCTTCGAGATGGATGGTACGGAGCCCCACTACCAGATTATAATCGAAAGGGATGGAGCCCTCGACATGGTAACGGTCCTCGTGGAGGTGTCGGAGTCCATATTTTTTGACCAGATGAAGAAACAGAGGGAATTCGTAGATGCCATCAAGAGGAAGCTCGCATCGGAGCTGAACGTTTCGGTAAAGGTGAAGCTCGTGGAGAGGATGAGCCTGGAGCGCTTCGAGGGAAAGGCCCATAGGGTCATAGATAAACGGCGGCTGTAATGAAAACCAGAAACTGGGAACGATAAATGTGGGAGGATAAATTCGAAATCCTAAGCACGAAACTCTAAACAAATCATAAATTCAAATGACCAAAACAACCCCAAAAGTCTCACCCGGGTTTGTTTCGAATTTGTTTAGGATTTCGTATTTCGTGCTTCGGAATTAATTTACTGGGACCTGGGATCCGGGAACTGTAATTTGTGTGATGGTAATTCCTAATTCCTAGTTCCGAATTCCGAGGGAAACCGAAAATAGTTCAAAGATTTAAGATCAATGTTCAAAGGA
>CAYSOQ010000088.1:0-5957 GCA_964432685.1 uncultured bacterium | reverse complement strand
ATACTCCAAGGGAAAACCCTGCGGCAACTTTCTTCGGCGAATCATTCACCCTAACCAGGCGGAGTTTTATATATAGAAGGTACCGCCTGATCTTTTCCCTGAGCGTATCTCCACGCAAGACTTTAGCTCCCCATCTGTTTCCCTGGAGGAAACTAAGCAATTAATTGATGAATTATATCATCCGGTACGGAAGGAGCACCGTGGGAAAGGTGAAGGAGAAAACGGTCTCCGTAAAGGCGTCGAATTTCCTCAGGGTTGTGGAACTGTGCAGGCCCGGAAGGTTCTTCCACATCGTTCAGGATAATTCCTTTCATTTCCCCCCCATGTGATTCGATGAATTTCATGTTAAGGGCGACCTGATTCAGCACCCCGAGCCTGTTGGGCGCAACCAGGAGGAGACCCATCCCCGCATCCCTGGCAAGGTCGTGAAAAGTGTAACCGTCCACAATTTCCACAAGGAGGCCGCCTGCCCCTTCGACGAAGAGCAGATCCTTTTCCCTTGAAAGGTCCTCTACTGTACGGATGATACGCGTAAGGTCGGGAAAGTGGCCGGACATCCGGGCGGCAATATTTGGACTAAGGGGTTCTCCATATGTGTAGAGGCATATATCCTCGAGTGAAAACTCTTTTCCCTCGATTCCGAGTGACAGGTAGGTGGAGCCATCAGAGGGGAGGTGCAAACCCTTCGGCCCCAGTCTACAGCCTGTTTCCACAGGTTTGAGCACTGCCGCATCGTACCCGTTTTCCAGAGATCTTTTCAGCAGGCAGGAAGTTACATATGTTTTTCCCACCCCCGTGTCGGTTCCCGTAACCAGATAGCCCCTGTCCATCAGATCTCCTTGAAAACCGAATCCATTGCCCGGGAGGTTACGTCCACAAGAATGCTGATTTCATCCTCCGTCACGGTTAGAGGAGGCATGAGGACAATCGTGTCTCCAAGGGGGCGGATAATGAGACCGCCTTCCCTCGCTTTCCTGGTTACCCGCTGCCCCACTTTGAGAGAGGGGGGGAAACTCCTCTTCGAACTCCTGTCCTCAACAAGTTCTATCCCAACCATGAGCCCCCTCTGGCGTATATCTCCCACATGTTCCTTTCCCTCGAATTCCTGAAGGCGGACCGCTAGATAATTGGATAATTTTTTCACATGGGAAAGGAGGTTTTCCTCCTTGAATATATCAAGTGCGGCAATAGCAGCGGCACATCCAAGGGGGTTCCCCGTGTAGGAATGACCGTGGAAAAAAGTCTTGAACTCATCGTACCGGCCGAGGAAAACGCTGTATATTTCCTCCGAAGTGAGTGTCACCGCGAGGGGAAGGTATCCTCCGGTGATACCTTTAGACAGGGCCATGATATCAGGCTGAACATCTTCGTGCTCAACAGCAAACATCCTCCCCGTCCTCCCGAACCCAGTTGCTACCTCGTCTACAATGAGTAGGGCTCCCACTTCCCTCACCGCCTCCTCCACCCTCTTTAAGAATCCCTCAGGATGGACGATTATTCCTGCCGCCCCTTGAACGATGGGTTCCACCACCACAGTCCCTATTTCTTCTCTCCCCTGTATGAGGCACTCCCTTAAAACTTCGGCGCAGTGGAGCCCGCATTCTTCCCTCTTCATCCCGTATGGACAGCGGTAACAATAGGGAGAGGGAACCTTGTCGGTTTTGAAGAGGAGAGGGGAAAAGATGTGGTGGAACAGGTCGATTCCCCCTGCGCTCACGCTCCCGATGGTATCCCCGTGGTAGGCTCCCGTCAATGTGAGGAACCGGTTTCTCTGATTCGAATTCCCCCCATCTTTCTGTTTCCAGTATTGAAAGGCCATCTTGATGGCTATTTCCATTGCCGTTGAGCCGTTGTCTGAGAAAAATATTCTGGAGGTCCTCTCGGGCACCTTCCTGATGAGCCTCTCTGCATACTCGAGGGCCGGAAGATGAGTGAGCCCCAAAAAAGTCGAGTGGCCGATCTTATCCAACTGGGATTTTATCGCTTCGTCTATTTCCCTCCGCCTGTGCCCGAAAAGATTCACCCAGAGGGACGAAACACCATCCAAATATCTCCTCCCCGCCACGTCTATAAGGTAGTGCCCTTCACCCCTCTCGATGATAACCTGGTCCTCTGCAACCCAGTCCACCATCTGGGTGAAGGGGTGCCAGATAATCTCTCTATCAATCTTTTGCAGTCTCTCCTCATGCATTCTCACATCCCCTTCCTCATGAGATCCCCGATGTGTTCCGCACATTCTACAACCTGTTCCTTTCTGTGAGCCGCGCTCACAGTCACCCTCAACCTGGCCGTCCCTTCGGGCACCGTTGGGGGCCTCACGCCGTATATGTAGTAGCCCTCCTCGAAGAGCCTCTCTGAAACCTCCATCGTTTCCCTGTCAGGACCTATGACTACTGGAATAATCGGGGTTTCTGAATCCACATCCACTCCCTTCCCCCTGAGGGCCGAGACGAAGAGGGAAATATTCTCCTGGAGCCTCCCCACATAGGTTTGGTCTCTCTGGATCAGTTCGAGTGCTTTGAGGGTCAGGGCAGCAATGAGAGGGGGGATCCCCGTATTGAAAATGAATGGCCTACAACGGTTAATGAAATAGTCTCTTATCAGGTTGTCGCAGCAGATGTATGCACCATAGGTGCCCATAGCTTTCGAGAAGGTCCCCATGTGTATATCCACTTCATCTGTGAGCGAGAAATATGAAGCCGTCCCGCGCCCCCCAACACCTATCACGCCTGTTGCATGTGCATCGTCCACCACCAGGAAGGCGCCGTATTTTTTTCTTAGCATGCATAGTTCAGGGAGTGGTGCAATGTCGCCATCCATACTGAAAACACCGTCGGTTAGAATGATTTTCCTTTGAGAATCATCCCCCCTGAGAAGTTCCTCCAGGTGGGCAGTGTCCCTGTGGCGGTACACCTTCACCCGGGCTCTTCCGAGGCGGCACCCGTCGACGATGGATGCGTGGTTCAACCCATCGGAGAAGAGGGTCGTACCTGAATTCGCGAGGGTGGAGATGATGCCCAGGTTTGCCATGTACCCGCTGGAGAAAACAAGTGCAGTTTCCGTACCCTTGAAGCGGGCGATTTCCCTCTCAAGCTCCGAGTGTACCCCCATATTCCCACAGATGAGCCTCGATGCCCCTGCCCCTACCCCCCACCTTTTTCCGGCCTCCGGGAGGATATCCAGAAGTTCCCTGGAAGAGGTGAGACCCAGATAATCATTAGAGCTGAAGTTGAGGTACCTCTTTCCCCCAATGGTAATTTCCACACTGGAGGGCCCCTCCAGGTCCCTGAGAAAGCGGTACCTCCCCCTTTCCCTGATCTCATCGAGCTCCCTTGATAACTCCCCTCTCACCTCACTCTCCATAGTATTGGCCATCCACACCGACAAGTTCCAGGTCTTTCACCATCTGGAGGTCATCCTTTACAGGCCGTCCTGATGTGGTGAGATAATTGCCAAGCATAGTACCCGTGGCACCGGCAAAAAAGATCAAGCTCTGGAGATCCCTGAAATTAACCTCCCTTCCCCCGCATACGATGATCTCCTTCGTGGGGTTTACGAGGCGCATCATGGCGATGATCTTTAAACACTCGAGGGGGGTGAGATCATTCCGGCCCTGAAGAGGAGTCCCATCGATAGGGTTGAGAAAATTGAGGGGGATTGAGTCCACATCAAGATCCTTCAGTGTAAATGCAAGTTCCACCCTGTCTTCTTCTTTCTCTCCCAGGCCGAAAATCCCACCGCAGCAAACCCAGAGCCCCGCCTTTTTCGCCTCCCTGACCGTAGCCAGATCTTCCTCATAATCATGGGTGGTACAAACCGAAGGAAAGAAAGACCTTGATGTTTCCAGGTTGTGATGAAAACTGTGAAGCCCTTTCGACCTCAGGTAATCGATGGTTTCCCTTTTGACGATACCGACACTCACGCATGTTTGAAGGCCCAGGCCCTTGCTGATCTCATCAACTGCCCATCCAACCTTTTCCAATTCATCCCGGTTAGTAAGCCCAACACCTGAAGTAACAATGGAAAATTCCCTGGCACCTGCCTTTTTCGCAGCCTTCGCATGCCGTATGATCTCCTCCGGGTCTATGAGTGGATATTTCTCGATATTTGCCCCCGATGAAGATGACTGGGCACAAAAGGAACAGTCCTCAGAACAGAGGCCCGACTTGGCATTCACGATTGAACATAGCCTTACCCCTTCCCCTTTGAAATGCTTCCTCACCCTCCAGGCAACTCCCAGAAGGTCGGGAATCCAATCTCGATCCATCAAAAGTAGGCGAAGCGCCTCTTCCCTTGATATTCCTCCTCCAGACTTCCCCTTTTCTTCGAGGGTTAGTAAATGCTCCCTCATAGAACCTCCCGAAACGATTGGTTTCTCCGGCCATGGAAAGCCGTGTTACACTCGGATCTCATCTTCTATATAATCTTGAGTATATATGTAAAAAGAGATCTATTTGTCAACCTTGCAATCCAATCTGGTTGACAGGGTACAATTTCAAATTTCAAAAGGAGACAATCGATGGACCCATCCCTGAAGAGGCAGAAAAAGCATATCGTATCCCAGATGTTGAAGGCCATACTCAGGTACTCACTGATCGAGGAGGGTGACAGAGTTCTCGTGGCTCTGTCGGGAGGAAAAGATTCTTCCCTCCTATGCTACATGCTCAATGATTTTTCCAAATGGTTCGAAAAGAAATTTGAGATTGAGGCCCTGAATATAAAAACTGACCTCACGTGCGGTGGATGCTCAAAAATTGAAACCCTCGAAACTTTTACAGATGGCCTCGATATTTCCCTTCACGTAGAGAGTGTGGAGATACGCTCAGCACTGGCAGAAGGCCAGGAACCAAACTGTTTCATATGCTCCTGGAACCGTAGAAAAGCTATCTTTCAACACGCAGCAGGCAATCAGTTTACCAAGATCGCCTTCGGCCACCACAGGGATGATTTCGCGGAAACAGCCCTTCTAAACCTTTTTTTCAGCGGAGAGTTTGCCTCCATGGCTCCAAGACAGTCCATGTTTGGAGGCACTTTCAGCATTATCAGGCCCCTCATGTTCCTCCCTGAAAAAAAGATACTTTCCATGGCAAGAAAACTATCACTCTCCTTCTCCCCCTGCAGGTGTCCTTACGGAGAGCGGTCCAAGAGGAAATGGATAAAAGATTTTTTACGGAATGCTGAGAAAGATACCCGGGAAATTAAAACGAACATATTCAGAGGCGCTCTTGAAAAGATGGCTACTATGGAGGAAGGGTTCACCCCGAAGAACCGGCCGAACAAAAAGATACCTCCCAGGGAGGAAATACACCCCTCGAGGAACAGATTGGGGAAGCTGCAATGAAAAGGGACGGAATAGTAAAAGAGTTGATCATATTCGACCTGGATGGGACCCTGGTGGATTCGAAGGAGGACCTTGCAAGTTCCCTAAATCATACCCTGGAAACATTCGAGCGGCCCCCCCTTTCCCGTGAATTCATATTTTCCCACGTTGGGTGCGGAGTATCCCACCTCATCCTCCAGGCACTCGAAGATGACGGAGACTCTCTTTTTTCCAGTGCGATTGAATTCTTTCTCCAGCACTACGAGGAGCACCTCCTCGACTCAACCCATCCCTACCCGGGGGTGATGGAGTCCCTGGAGGAAAATCGCCCCTTCTTCACATATGCTATGTTCACGAACAAACCACTCTATCTCACGGAGAAGATAATGGAACAGTTCGGTTTCCGTCGCTTCTTCCCTCTCGTACTCGGGGGCGACACCGTGAAGAAAAAAAAACCTCATCCGGAGGGGGTCGCCACAATCCTTGAACAAACGGGAACCCCTGCGAAGCATGCAGTGATAGTGGGAGATTCAATGAACGATATACTGGCGGGGAGGAGATCAGGAATAGAGGTCGTGGGGGGAGCGTACGGCATTGGATCGGGGGGTTTTGTGTAGCGCGCCCCCCGCTAGGACCA
>CAYSOQ010000087.1:0-5968 GCA_964432685.1 uncultured bacterium | reverse complement strand
AATTAATAAGTGTGTACACATCGTGTGATCATACCCCGTTACCCCGATAGCGAGGTATTTCAGCAAAATACCCTTAGAAAAATAGTAGCTCAATCTGTAAGCACTCACATATCTCAAATTGAGGATCAACTTCCTAAGGGCATACGGGCTCAAAAAGAGCTCCCTACCCTTCAAGAATCGGTGTGGAACCTTCACTTTCCTCCAGAAGAGATAGATTTCCTTTCAATGGAGTCACACATCAAGAGATACGTTGAGAGGATCATCTTCGATGAATTCTTCTCACTGCAACTGGGTCTTGCCAGGAGGAAACATCTCGATGGGACACGGCTTACTTTCTCCATACCGTGGGATAAGAAAATAGTAGACGAGGTAAAGAGCAGGCTTCCATTTACACTCACCGAAGACCAGAGGAAATCTGTTAACGAGATATTGAAAGACCTGAGGAAGGATAGCCCCATGCACCGCCTCCTTCAAGGTGATGTAGGTTCCGGCAAGACCATCCTCGCATGGATCGCCTCCATGATCGTGTGGAACAGAGGTTTCCAGATTGGGATCATGGCTCCCACGGAAATTCTTGCGGGTCAGCACTGCCTGACGTTCAAAAATCTGTCCAGAGGGCTCCCAATAAATATTCGACTTTTAACCTCATCCACACATCCAGAGGAGAAAGGAAGAATCAAGGATGGGGTGGCAGGTGGAGATATTCATATTCTGGTTGGGACACATGCACTTCTCCAGGAGGATGTCTCCTTCGACAAACTCGCGCTGGTAATCGTGGACGAACAACACAGGTTCGGCGTCTACCAGAGGTTGAAACTTAGGGAAAAGGGTGTATCGCCCCATCTTCTGGTAATAACTGCGACTCCCATCCCAAGGAGCCTTGCAATGGCTCTTTATGGGGACCTTGATATTTCCCTTATAAAGGAGATGCCCCCGGGAAGGATTCCGGTGATAACAAGAATTGTGCCGGGCAAAGAGAAGAAAAGGTGCTACGAGGATGTGAGAAAAGAGATAGAAAGTGGTGGGCAAGGGTATATAGTTTTTCCACTGATAGAGGAATCTGAAAAGTTAGACATAAAGGGTGCGAAAGAGATGAGCGCCGAGCTGAGTAAAGGCGTTTTCAATGAGTACAGCGTTGAACTTCTCCACGGCAGGATGAAAGGTGAAGAAAAGGAGAGAATTATCCGGGAATTTCGGAATGGCAGAATACAAATTCTCGTCTCTACAACTGTGATCGAGGTTGGCATTGATGTACCTAAGGCTACCGTCATGGCCATTGAAAATGCCGAGCGTTTCGGCCTCGCTCAGCTTCATCAGCTGAGAGGGCGCATCGGACGCGGGACCAGACAGTCTTACTGCTACCTCATTTCGGGGAGAGGTGTATCGAAGGAGGCATGGGAAAGATTGAAAGTAATGGCATCTACAACGGATGGGTTCAAGGTAGCCGAGATGGACCTGGAGATCCGGGGCCCAGGAGATTACCTGGGAACCCGGCAGTCAGGTATGCCAGACCTCATTTTCGGGAATCTCATCCGCGACAGCCATATCCTTAAAGATGCCAGAGATACGGCCTTCAGATTGATCGAAGAAGACCCTGATCTGGAAAAGGAGGCGCACCGGGAGTTGAGAACATTCATTATGGAGAGGTGGGGTGACAGGATCGATTTTGCTTTCACCTAGCCATAGATTGACAAGCCGGAGTAATTGATTTAGCATTTTAGAGTTTAAATTCAATTAGTTAATAGGAAGGTAATCATGGAAGAATTTTCAAGGATAAAGCGGTTTCCACCCTATGTTTTCAACGCGGTGAACGAGATAAAGATGCGGCTCAGGAGACAGGGGGAGGACATCATTGACCTCGGCATGGGGAACCCCGATGTTCCAACACCCACCCACATAGTGGAGAAACTGATAGAAGCCGTTCAGAACCCTAAAAATCATCGATATTCAGTATCGAGGGGAATACACAAATTAAGAAGTGCGATTTGTGACTGGTACAAGAGGCACTTCGATGTTGACCTTGACCCCGACGAGGAGGCCATAGCAACCATAGGCGCTAAGGAGGGCCTTTCCCATCTCGTCCTGGCAATTATGGGGCCGGGTGAGATAGCTCTAGTTCCCGATCCCACCTACCCGATCCACTATTACTCCGTGGTAATCGCGAATTCAGATGTGAGGCGCGTAAGCCTGATGTACGAGGATGAAGGGTTCCTTGAGAACCTTGAAAGGGCTGTTAAAGCTCTCTGGCCGAGACCTAAGCTTCTCATTATCTCCTTTCCCCATAATCCCACAACGAAAGTAGTAGATTACGAATTTTTCGTGAAACTGGTGGATTTTGCCAAGGAGAATGGAATCTACATCATACACGACCTTGCCTATGCGGATATCGTCTTTGATGGATACAAGGCTCCATCCATACTTCAAGTGCCGGGAGGAAAAGATGTGGCAGTAGAGATGTATTCCATGTCAAAAGGTTACAGCATGCCGGGTTGGCGAGTTGGTTTCTGTGTTGGAAACCGGGCGATGGTTCACGCACTCACCCGTATAAAGAGCTACCTTGACTACGGAATGTTCCAACCAATCCAGATCGCTGCGATCATAGGCTTGAATGGGGATTACAGTGTTGTGGAAGAGGTGAGAGATGTCTACCGTCACCGGAGAGATGCTCTCGTGGATGCCCTCGACCGAATTTCCTGGCACGTAGACCCTCCAAAGGGTACCATGTTCATGTGGTCAAAAATCCCCGATGCCTATGCGTCGATGGGGTCCCTCGAATTCTCTAAACTTCTCGTAGAAGAGGCGAAAGTTGCTGTTTCCCCCGGGATCGGATTTGGACAATATGGAGAGGGTTATGTAAGATTTGCCCTTGTGGAAAACGAGCACAGGATCAGGCAGGCTGTACGGGGAATCAAACATGTTCTTTCCGGGTGACAGGAACCCGCAATAAAGGATGAATGAGATGAAGGCAATTCACGTTGGCATAATCGGGCTTGGTACTGTTGGGACTGGAGTGTACAGGCTCCTCACGCAGAATACCGGTGATATACAGAAAAAATTGGGTATTCCTGTTGAGGTGGTCAAAGTGGCTGAACTGGATCCCGGTAGGTTCCGTGAACTGGATGTCCCTGACGATGTTCGCACTGGAGACGCCCGGGAGGTACTTTCAGACCCCCAGGTCGACATTGTGGTAGAACTCGTGGGAGGGACCGGTGTAGCCGGGGAATTTTTGCTGGAAGCTGCCAGAAATGGGAAGGGTGTAGTAACTGCCAACAAGGCACTCCTCGCGGAAAAAGGGGAATCAATCATATCTCAGATTGAACGGGAAGGGGTGGAAATCGGCTTCGAGGCCTCAGTAGGCGGGGGGATCCCCGTATTGAAATCGTTGAGGGAAGGCCTCGCGGGAAACCGGATCAAGGAGATCTTTGGAATTATCAACGGAACTTCAAATTACATACTCACCCGAATGTCAATGGAAGGGAGGGATTTTAAATCTACACTCGAAGAAGCCCAGGAGATTGGCCTTGCAGAGGTGGATCCTTCACTCGATGTGGATGGTATCGATTCCGCCCACAAACTTGCCATTCTGATCTGGCTTGCCAGGGGGAAGTCTCCCCGATTCGGGGAAATATACACGGAGGGGATACGGGATATATCACCTCTCGACATGGAATTTGCGAGAGAATTCGGGTATGAGATAAAACTACTCGCAATATCCAAGGTCGACGGAAGTCTTGTTGAAGCACGGGTTCACCCGACGATGGTCCCCAGGGGGCACTTGCTTGCCACAGTGGGAGGTGCCTTTAACGCCATCTATCTGACAGGTGATTTCGTCGGCCCCATAATGCTCTTCGGAAGCGGAGCGGGAATGGACCCAACCGCAAGCGCAGTGGTGAGCGACATTATCGATATGGGGAGGAACCTAAAGGCGGGGGTGAAGAGGCGTCTTTCCTTTTCAGGGTACGAAACAAATGGGGAAGAACTGAAATTGAAGAAGATGGAGGATGTAATTTCTGAATATTATCTTCGATTCACCGTGATCGACAAACCTGGGGTACTTTCCAGAATCTCGGGCATTCTTGGAGATTACAATATCAGCATTTCCTCAGTGATTCAGAAGGAGCGTAAAAAGGAAGAAAATGTTCCTATCGTGATACTCACCCATGAGGCGAGGGAGTTTGACCTCACCAGAGCCCTTAGCAAGATTGACAACCTGGATGTGGTCAAAAGCACCACGAATCTTATTAGGATAGAGAATACCCTTTGAAGGAGAATCATCCCATGCACTGGCGCGGCATCATAAGAACCTACAGTGAATTTCTGCCCTCCATTTCCAGTGAAAATATCGTTTCTCTTCTGGAAGGGAATACCCCACTTATTTTTGCGGAACAACTTTCGAGAAGAGTGGGTGGCGGGGTTGAGATATACATCAAGTATGAAGGGTTGAACCCTACAGGGTCCTTCAAGGACAGGGGGATGACCATGGCGGTTTCCGCCGCAAAGGAAAGCGGAGCTGATTCTGTTATCTGTGCATCCACGGGAAACACTTCTGCCTCCGCATCAGCATATGCCTCCCGGGCGGGAATGAAGGCTTTCGTTCTCATACCTGAAGGGAAGATCGCATTCGGGAAACTTTCCCAGGCAGTCATCCATGGGGCCAAGATTATCCAGGTAAAGGGTAACTTTGACGAAGCTCTCCAGATCGTAAGGGAGATTTCCGAGAAATACCCTATTACCCTTGTGAACTCAATCAACCCCTTCAGAATCCAAGGACAGAAAACTGCTGCATTCGAGGTGTGCGATGCCCTGGGTGCTTCTCCCGACTATCACATCCTGCCAGTTGGAAATGCCGGCAATATTACCTCTTACTGGAAAGGCTACAAAGAGTACCGGGATGCGGGGAGAACAGAAAAATGTCCGGTAATGCTCGGATTCCAGGCAGAAGGATCAGCACCAATCGTGCTGGGACACCCGGTTGCCAGGCCTGAAACCGTCGCCACGGCAATTCGAATCGGGAATCCTGCCTCATGGGAAGGGGCCCTTGCTGCAAGAGACGAGTCGGGGGGATTGATCGACACTGTGACAGATGACGAAATACTTCACGCTTACAGGCTCGTGGCTTCCACGGAGGGAATCTTCTGTGAGCCTGCCTCTGCTGCGGGAATCGCCGGTATGTTAAAATTAAATTTGAAGGGTTTTTTCGAAGGGAATGAATCCATCGTGGTAACACTTACGGGGCATGGTTTGAAAGATCCGGATATTGCTGTAAAGCAGTATTCTCCTCCCGTTACTGTGAAGCCCCTCCTTGAAGAGGTTATCCGTGAGCTCGATTATTGAGGTCTGAGCGATGAAATATGTTGTAGTAATCGGCGATGGTATGGCCGATTGGAAAATCCCGGAACTTGGCAACAGGACTCCTCTTATGGCCGCAGATATCCCAAATGCTGATTTTATGGCTTCAAAGGGGTTATCCGGAAAAGTCCAGGTAGTGTCGAAACAAATCTACCCGGGGAGCGACGTATCAAATCTGAGTATTCTCGGATATGACCCTGAAATGTATTATACGGGGCGTTCCCCCTTGGAAGCCGCCTCGATTGGGGTCGACCTCTCCCCGGAAGAAGTGGCTGTGAGGTGCAACATGGTAACCCTCGAAGGCGGATTGAACGGGGGGGAAATGGTGGATTACTCAGCGGGACACATAACCACAAAAGAAGCGACACTCATTATAGAGGATCTTAACAGTGAAACGGATGGATTGGGTGTCTTATTTTATCCCGGTATGAGTTACCGGAACCTCATGGTATGGGAAGGAGGGATCGAATCTGTAGAAACCGTTCCGCCCCATGACATCATGGGGAAGGAGGTTGGGGCATATCTTCCAACAGGGGAAGGATCCCGGATTCTCAAAGAAATAATGGCGATTTGCGCAGGTGTCATGAAAGTACACCCCGTCAATAGTGAGAGACTGCGG
>CAYSOQ010000086.1:0-5986 GCA_964432685.1 uncultured bacterium | reverse complement strand
TGAGTCGCGAGAGGAGGCAGAGCATGAAGCAAAGGAAGTTCTCAGAAGAAACCCAACGCATCTCCGGGCGTATATCATGTACGGCGATGCACTTCTCGGGAAAAAGGATTATGAAGGGGCGGAGAAAGTATACAAAGCGATAATCGAGAAAATCCCTGATCTATCCCTGGGTTACTACAAAATGGCGATTTCCAGGCGCAGCCAGAAGAAACTCGAGAGTGCCTCAAACTATTTTAAAGAAGCCCTGGATAGATCAAAAAAAGATCTGACAATCTTAAAGGATTACCTCTTCACCCTCGTAAAGATGGGTAAAACAGAAGACGCCTTGAAAAGCATAGATTCATATATTGCGGGGGAGGAGAAAAACCCACTTTTATGGGAACTTAAAGGCACTATTCTCATATCCATGAAGATGGTAGGCGAGGCGGAAAAAACTTTTAAAAAAGTCATTGAACTCAAGCCCTCCTACGCCTCTGCGCACTTTAACCTCGGTATCCTCTACATCAAACAGAAACGGTTCAAAGAGGCGGAGAAAGAACTCAGGCAGGGAATGGAAACAGGAGGAAAAAATATACCCGCAATGATGTCATTAGCCCTGGTACTCCAGAGATTGGATAGAATTGAGGAGGCAAACAGTGTCTACACTGAGGTACTGGAAATTGACAGGGGGAACGTACTTGCTGCGAATAACCTCGCTTCTAATATTACAACGCTGGGGGGAAACCTGGACAATGCTCTGAAATATGCGAGATTGGCGAGAAAGAACGCCCCTGAGAGTCCTACAATTGCCGATACACTGGGGTGGGTTTACTATAGGAAAGAATTGTACGGAAGGGCCTTTCCTCTCCTCGAGGAAGCAGGAACCAAATTGAGAAATAATCCAATGGTTCTTTACCATTACGGCATGATACTTCACGAGAGGGGTGAAGAGGAAAAAGCCGTAAAAGAATTAAAAGAGGCATTAAAAATCAACCAGAATTTCCCCGGTTCGGATGAAGCGAAAAAAATAGTTGAGGGGAAATAAGAGGTTTCAGGGTCGGCCGAAGCGGTTCATTCCCCAGAGGCCGAATAAAATGAGAACCAGGCCAATAAGGATGATGTTCTCTGGATTCAGGAATCCCTGCTTGTATGAGAAGAGGGCAAAACTCGCCGGCATAGCCACAAGAAAAATAATTCCTGTGAAGAGTATGATTCGGAAAATCTTCATAAATATGCCCACAATTTCCCCCCAGGGAAATAACTTTTTTATACAATATTCGTACCTGAACCCAATTCGTATTTAAAAAAGGGCATTAACTCTTTAATATCCCATAATAAATTATTAAATTGTGTTTCAGATAAGGGGTTGAAAGAGCAGTTATCATAGGAAAAACAATTCTTTTTAGAGGAAATATTATCAACAAAATGTGATAATAAATTCATAAGTGACAGTTATTGGAATATAATATAGTTAGAAAAAAGCCCCGTCAAAGAAGATGGGGCTTTTCATTTTTTTTAAGTTTTTAAATGGCATTTTGATCTTACCCACATTCAAAGTTTTAATCACGTATTGATCTTCACATTATGTGAATAATTTTTGTTTTTCTTCCGAAAAGTAAAGAGATGGGGCTTGGAAGGTTAGAGGGAAATGTGCGACCTTCTTTGATTATTATAGATATTTGGGATATAAATGGGTACGATTTAAGGGTTGAAATGAAAAAATCTGTAAATGACAGGGAAATTCTCGACAGCTTCCGCGCAGGCCTGGTAGTTGTGGACCGCCATGGGAATATCTTATATATCAACGATATCGGGAGAAGGATACTGGCTATTTCATCTGAAAAGGAGAGTATCTCTCCAGGCAACCCATTCTTCAACATTCTCCTCTCATCTTTTGAAAGCGAGTACCTCCCTTCGAGGATCGAGGTCGAACTCGAATGGAAGGGGAGGGAGGATAGGATGGTAATTGGGATCACCCTGTCAGATATAAGGAAAAAAGGTGAGAGGGTCGCAATCGTAGCATTCTTCAAGGATCTTTCACGGATCGAAAAGTTTTCTCAGGCTGAAGGCCTAAAAAGCAGGCTCGTCCTCCTGGGACAGATGGCCGCGGGGATCGCCCACGAGATCAGGAATCCACTCGCCAGCGTGAAGCTGGGCACTGAAATCATTCGTAAGAGGGACACAGAGGGAAGTCTCGATTCTCTTACAGAGTCCATGATGAAGGATATAAAAAAGGTGGAGGATATTGTGAGCCAGAGCCTTTCCTTCGTGAAGCACGAAGAGGTTTTGAAGAAAACCTTCAACCTTGAGGATCTGTTAGGAGAGATCGTAGATGGGGTTAAGTCCACATATCCGGGTGTGGAATTCCAGGTGACCCTGGAGGAGGATAAAGGCCAGATCAAAGTTGACGTGGACAAAAAACTCTTTACACAGGCTATTGGCAATATCCTCCAGAATGCTGCCCAGTCTTACGGAGAGGGAAAAGGGAAGGTATCAATATCGATCAGGAAAAGCGAGGAGTACTCTCATATCTTAAGGCTTTCCGGACCGGCTGACTTGAAAAAGGAACTTGGAGAAGGATATGTTAGGGAATTTATCAACATCACAGTAAAAGATTTCGGCCATGGGATTGATGATGATGCGAAAGCGAAGATTTTCACCCCATTTTTCACCACGAAACGTAAGGGAACGGGAATCGGCCTTTCAATATCCCAGAAGATAATCCATTCCCACGAAGGTATAATAGACGTGGTCAGCGAACTTGGTAAAGGGACTGAATTCAGGATTAAGGTTCCTGTCTCGTGAGGATGATGGACGGAAAAGAAAATAAGCAGGGAAAAATAATGGTGGTAGAGGATAATGAGTCTCTGCGGGCTGGGATTAAGCTGTGCCTCGAGGATGAAGGCTACCTTGTCCTCGAATGCCCATCCGGCGAAGACGCACTTGGCCTCCTCGAGAATGTTGAGTGTGACCTCATTATCACAGATATCAAACTTGGAGATATCTCCGGAATCGAGGTCCTCGAGAAAGCGAAAAATGTAAACAGTGATCTCGAGGTTATTGTGATCACTGCCTATGCGACACCTGAAACGGCCATCAAGGCCCTTCGTCTGGGGGCCTTCGACTACATTCAGAAACCATTCGAAATGTTCGAAATTCTCCAGAGGGTTCACAACGCCCTGTCAGTGAAAAAATTCAGGAGCGACGCCACATATTTCAGGAGTCTCCTCGTACGTGAGCCTGAGGACGATCCCATCGTTGCGTCGAGCAGTGGGATGAAGAGGGTAATGAAACTCGCCGACAAGGTATCTCCCACGAAGGCAACTGTTCTTATCATGGGAGAAACGGGGACAGGTAAGGAAAAACTCGCCACCTACATTCACATGAGCAGCCCCCGCAGGGACAAGCGGATTATCAAGGTGAATTGTGCAGCCCTCCATGAGAACCTCCTTGAATCGGAGCTTTTCGGGCACGAAAAAGGGGCATTCACGGGAGCGGAAAAAACAAGGATTGGGAAATTCGAGGCTGCTGACAGGGGGACCATATTCCTCGATGAGATAGGGGATATGAGCCCCACGACGCAGGCGAAAGTATTGAGAGTCCTCCAGGAGGAAGAACTGGAACGGCTCGGGAGCAATAAGAATATCAATGTGGATGTGAGAGTGATTGCAGCCACCAACAAGGATCTCGCCCAGGAGGTGGAAGTTGGGGGGTTCAGGAAAGACCTTTTCTACCGGCTGAATATAATCAACATCCGCATTCCCCCATTGCGTGAAAGAGAGAAGGATATAATAATTCTGGCCAGGCAGTTTCTTAACCGGTACAACCTCGAGTTTTCGAGAAAGATTTCAGGTTTTACTCCCTCCGCCCTTGAGAAATTGAACAGCTACACATGGCCCGGAAACGTAAGGGAACTGCAGAACGTGATCGAGAGGGCGACCCTTCTTTGCGAGGGAGACCAAATTGACGAAAGGGATGTAATGCTTGGTCCCCGCGAGGAAGAGGTAAAGGAGAGAAAACCTTTTGGTGGGGCATACGACTTGAAGGAGTTCGAGCGGCAAAAGGTCATGGATGCTCTCAAGAGGAGCGGGTATGTTCAGAAAAGGGCAGCCGAGATTCTGGGAGTCTCACCGAGGGTGTTGAACTACAAGATAAAGATCCACGGTATCGATTGGAAACGCTTGAAGCAGGAAGAGAGGGACCTTTGAGGAGCGGGTTATGAGATGGAAGGGGATTATACTCGCAGGGGGCGCCGGCACACGTCTCTACCCGATTACCAGGGTTGTGAGTAAGCAGCTCCTCCATGTTTACGACAAACCCATGATCTACTACCCTCTATCTGTACTCATGCTCGCTGGAATTCGAGACATCCTCATTATCTCGACTCCCCTTGATCTTCCGAAATTCAAGGAACTATTAGGAGACGGCTCGAAATGGGGCCTCAAATTTTCTTACGCAGAGCAGGCGAACCCGGAAGGGCTGGCTCAGGCTTTCATCATAGGGGAGAAATTTATAGACGGCGATAATGTATGCCTCATCCTGGGAGACAATATTTTTTACGGCCACGGTTTCCAGGGGATACTGAGAAAATCGGTGGTCCTGGAAAGGGGGGGGTGTATATTCGGATACTGGGTAAGAGACCCCCAGAGATACGGGGTGGTGGATTTTGATGAGGACGGGAAGGCAATCAGTGTAGAGGAAAAACCGGGGAACCCTCGATCTAACTTTGCCATACCGGGGATCTACTTTTTCGATGGGGACGCACCGAGAATCGCGAAATCTTTGAAACCTTCAAAGAGGGGAGAATTAGAGATTACGGGAGTCATCGACTGGTACCTTTCGGAGGGGACCCTGAGGGTGGAGATCCTCGGAAGGGGTTTCGCATGGCTTGATACGGGGACTCACGATTCTTTGATGGATGCGGGAAAATTCGTTGAAATGATTGAAAAAAGGCAGGGCTTGAAGATCGCATGCGTCGAAGAGGTTGCCTATAGAATGGGATATATTGACAGGGAACAGGTGGTGCGTCTTGCAATGGAGATGGAGTTAAGCGGATACGGAGAGTACCTGATCCGTATCACGGAAGAGGGGAAGAAATAAATATGTCGAAAAATGTTAGAGATAACCGGGAAGATGGATACAGGTTCCTCATAACCGGGGGAGCCGGTTTCATCGGTTCAAACATGGCGGAGCACCTACTCGAAAAAGGGCACTTCGTGAGGGTATTGGATAATTTTCTCACCGGGAAGAGGGAAAACGTTGCTCCTCTGAACAGTTTTGAAGGCCGTTTCGAGCTTTTCGAGTCCGATCTGAGAGACAGGGAGGCAGTAACAAACGCCTGCAGGGGGATTGACTATATCCTTCACCATGGCGCCCTCGCATCGGTCCCAAGGTCGGTAGAAGACCCCTTTACGACAAACGAGATCAACGTGGGAGGGACTCTCAACGTGCTACTGGGAGCGAGGGAGGAGGGAGTGAAACGTCTTGTATTCGCTTCATCTTCCTCCATCTACGGTGACAGTAAAACCCTGCCGAAGGTGGAAACCATGCAGCCTTCTCCGAAATCTCCTTATGCGCTCCAAAAACTTAACGGGGAACATTACCTTCGCCTCTTCTATGAGCTGTACGGCCTCGAGACAGTGGCGCTCAGGTACTTCAACGTGTTCGGGCCGAGACAGGATCCCAAATCAATGTACGCTGCGGTGATCCCAAATTTCATCACAGCGCTGCTCCAGGGGGAACGGCCAACGGTGTTTGGAGACGGGGAACAGACACGGGATTTTACCTTTGTAGAAAATGTGATCAACGCCAATCTGCTCGCCTGTGCAGCTCCTGTTACAGCCTGCGGGAAGGCATTCAATATCGCCTGCGGATCACGCTATTCCCTGCTCCAGCTCCTGGATAACGTGGGAAAGGCTATTGGATTAGAGCCGGACCCCATCTTCGTGGCGGAAAGGCCGGGGGTTGTGAGGAATTCCATGGCTGATTTTTCTTTGGCTGACGCTTG
>CAYSOQ010000085.1:0-6012 GCA_964432685.1 uncultured bacterium | reverse complement strand
ATTTTCCTTCCTGTAGGGTGTTTTTACAGGAACATCGATTCTGCGCAGGAATGTGCTAACAGGAGGATAAAGGGACCCATCGGACCCTTCCACATGATATCCCTCCTCTTTAAACAGGTTTGCAAGGGCTGACATTCCCACTCCCCCGGCAGCGATCATATAGACTCTTCCCTTCATCGGCCTATCACCTTCCATGCCCTGTTATGAACCTCTCTCCTGATCCCGTTGAGTGCCTCCCTGTTACCATCCTTACAGGGTCTGTTGGTGAGAAACACCATCCCCTTCCCATCCTCGAAATCAAGCCAGATTGATACGCCTGTAAATCCAAGGTGCCCCCCGCTCATTTTCGAAAAACCGTCTCCTGCGAGTGATTTCTCTCCCGAAGGGATGTCAAAGCCTAACCTCCGGGTACATCCGTGAGAATCCTTCACCGGGGAAAGAAGGAAAAGGAGGGGTTCGCGCATGAACACTACCCCTTCTCCCAGATAGGTCTTGATGAGTTCCCGTGACAGAAGAAACAGATCGTGGCCAGTGGAGAAAATCCCTGCATGGCCTGAGACACCGCCCATGGCCCAGGAGTTTAGATCGTCAACCTCCCCTACTTTCTCCCTCCCTCGCTTATTGCAGAACCCCGTGGATATGATTCTTCCCTGTTCACAATCGGGAAGCTCCTCGAGTGGCAGGTACATGGTATCCCTGAGCCCCAGTGGGCCCGTAATACTCTTCTTAAGCAGGTCTCTAAGAGATAGTCCCCCCACCTCTTCCATTAAGAATCCCAGAAGGATATATCCCATATCGCTATACTCTATTTTCTCTCCAGGGGCATGTTGAAGGGGAAGACCAAGGATCGCCTCGACTGATTTCACCCGGTTTCCTCCCCCCTCCAGTCGGGGAATCTCGAAGAGGGGATAATAGGGGGGAAGCCCCGATTTGTGGGAGAGGAGCATCTCTACTGTAATCTCTTCCTTTTCCGGAGGCACGTTAATGCATGGAAACTCTCGGAGAGGCGTTCCGGGAGAAAGCAGGCTCTCATTCGCCATGAAAGAACACAAAAGAGCGGTAAATATTTTCGTCACGGAAGCGATATCGAAGATGGAAGCAGAGGAAACCCCTCTGGTCCCATAGGAAACAAGAATTCGCTCTTCTTCGAAGAGAGTAAAATAGGCACTTCCGTAGACCCTTTCCCTCGCCCCCCCTTCGATGAGGTCCACGAGATGTTTCACCCTTCTTCCCCCGCCTGGAATGGGGATTCAAGGATCAACAGATCGGCCCTATCTCCCTGGATCTCTATCCGGGTTGGAACTCCAAGAGGAAGTGGGAGATTTTCTCCCCTGTGGCCTCCTGGATATCCAGTAAACAGGGGTATACCCTCATTCCTGCACGTCTCAATCAGAATGTTTTCCAGTATCGTACCCCTTTCCCCATTGACTGGAACAAAACGTCCCATAAGTACGGCTTTCGCCTCCTCAAATACCCCTGCCAATCGAAGCTGGGTTACAAGGCGGTCAACCCTGTACGCTTTTTCGCCTACTTCTTCCAGGAAGAGAATTTTCCCCCCCAGGTAAGGAAAATAGGGAGTGGCCAGAAGAGAACAGAGGACCGACAGGCACCCGCCGCAGATTTCCCCCTCCAAGTGAGAAATTCCCCTTTCGGAGACGAGACCTTCGTAAAGGCGATGGGGATATTCCACCGTGTCAGTGAGGATCCTGAAAATCAGTTCCATGTGGGAATCACCCTCATCAAGAATTGCACTCGTAGCCGCCATGGCCCCATGAAGGGAAAAAACATTTAGGGCGGATGAAATGTAGGAGATAAGGGATGTGGAATCTGAAAATCCTATAAAAGGCTTAGGACTCATCCGGAGTGCTTCAAAGTCGATGCGGTCAATGATCCGCAGCAACCCGTACCCTCCCCTTGCGATGAAGACAGCTTTTACCCCCGCGTCCCGTATGAAACCGTTCAATTCATTGACGCGCCTCTCGTCGTTCCCCGCAAGGTACCCTTTACTCGAGAGAAGTGAAGGGTTCCATTCCACCTTAAAACCTGCATCCTCGAGGAGACGAATCCCCCTTGAAAGAATTTTTTCATCCACAGGTGACGATGGAGCAGCAATCCCCACCCTGTCTCCTCTTGAAAGGTGCCTCACGGATCCTCCTGGTAGGGCAACCCTTCCGGGGCACGGATCGGATTCGGTCCGGTCCCGGAAATGTATCTCTCTCAATCCCGCTTCGTGTAGAGGAACCTGGAAAACATGCGCTGGTACTCTGACCAGTGTGAACTGCCATCACTACTTTCGAGGGCGGAGAGAAATGCGTTAACCTTGGAATCCATGTTCTCCACGAAATGGATGATGAGTGCCTCCAGAGTCTTGGGACGCTTTGGGGAACCGTACTCCAGTTCTCCATGGTGGGAGAGTATGATGTGCTTTAGTAGCATCTCCTTCTCTTCTGTCAGAAGGTTCGTCTCTCTAGCAACTCTCGACACGAGGTCAGAGCCGATCACAATGTGCCCGATGAGTTTCCCATCGTCTGTGTAGTCGAAACCCTTATCGTAGGACAGCTCGTAGATCTTGCCTATATCATGGAGAAGGGCTCCTGAAATGAGCATATCCCTGTCCGCTTCGGTATAGTGAGAAGATAGAAAATCGGAGATTACCGCTACTGAGAGGATATGTTCTAGAAGGCCTCCTACCCAGTTATGGTGTAGTTTTTTCCCCGCAGGCGCTGCTTTCAGATGAAGTTCCACCTCTTCATGGGAAAATATTCTCTCAAGGAACTGCCTCATGCCAGGATCCCCGATGGAACTCACGAGATCCTCAAGCTCTTTCCACATCTTCCCTACCGGCTTTCTAGATGATGGGAGGTAGTCGGATGGAACAATCTCCTCCTCGTCAGCCCTTTTTATATCGAGTATTTTCACCTGGAACCGCCCCTGGTGATTGACAACAGACCCGGTAACTGTCACATAGTCAAGGGACCCGAATCTATCCGATATTTCGTTCACCCTGTCCCATACCCTTCCCTCGATCTCTCCGGTTGCATCTTTCAATGTAATGTTGAGATAGGGTTTCCCTGCGTTCGTCCTCAGAACTGATTTGTTCGTTACGAGGAAGGTCTCGGTGAAGATCAGTGCATTGTCTGCACCTTTCAGTTCCTTCACGAACATCTTCTTTCCCATTCTTGATCCTCCTTGCACGATGTCCATAAAAGTATACCCGGGAAAGGGGAAACAGGGAACTGGAACATAAAAGCAGGTGCCCCAAAGAGCATCTAATGTGGATGTTTTTCCGCGATCGCAATGGCCGTCCTGATACCGTCCACTGCAGAACTCACGATCCCACCAGAATATCCCGCTCCCTCACCTGTGGGATAGAGGCCGTTGAGTGTAAGGGACTCACGGTTTTTCCCCCGCAGGATCCTAAGGGGAGAGGAAGTCCTCGATTCAACTCCGTAGATGTTCGCCTCCCGGCAGATAAACCCCTTCATTATCCTTCCCATCTTTTCAAGGCCTTCCGCAAGGTCGGTTGTGACCTGTTCAGGGAAAACCCTCCTCAAATCGAGAGGAACCCTGGCGGCCCCCAAAGCGCTGCCTTCGGAAAGTTTGTTGGCCCCTCTCCCCGAGAGAAAATATTCGAGCGAGGAGGATGGAAGGACATAGGCACCCCCTGCAAGGGAAAATATATCCCCCTCGATCCTTTGCTGAAAATCCAGGCCGGAAAGAATTTCACCCCCAAAATCCTGGGGCCCAACCTGGACGACGACCCCGCTGTTGGCAAACCCTGTACCTCTTCCCGAAGGGCTCATCCCGTTGACTGGCAAATCCCCGCCCTCCGATGAAGCAAGCACCACCATCCCACCGGGGCACATGCAGAAGGTGTAGACCCCCTTCCCGCCCGACGTGGTGACTGCCATCCTGTAATCTGCTGGAGGAAGGCACCCGCACCCCGCGTAGCTCCCATACTGGATAGAATCGATGAGTTCCTGGGGATGTTCAACTCTCACCCCCACAGCGAAAGGCTTAGCTTCCATCGGAACTCCCCGAGCTTCCAGGACCCTGAATGTATCCCTCGAAGAGTGGCCCGGGGCAAGGACTGCAGCACACACATCAACGGGCTCGTTCCCATTCAACATCAACATCCTTAGCCCCTCTTCATCGAAAAGGAAGTCAGTAACCACGGTTTCAAAGAAGATGGTTACCCCCATGTCGAGGAGCGTGTTCCTGAAAGACCTTAGAACCTTCATGAGCCGGTTAGTTCCCACGTGGGGTTTCCCTGACACAAGGATTTTCTCCCCCCCTCCGTGCTTTGCGAGGGTATCGAGTACGAATCTCCCCTCGGGAGCCTTGATCCTTGTAGTGAGTTTTCCATCGGAAAATGCCCCCGCTCCACCCTCACCGAACTGGAGGTTGCTGTTCACATCGAGTTTTCCTTCCCTCCAGAAACGGGAGAGGTCCCTGACACGCCCCTCAACTGCCTTTCCTCTCTCGAAGAGGCAGACCCTGAACCCGTAGTATGCCAGGATGTACGCGGAAAAAAGTCCGGCAGGCCCTGCTCCAATCACGCCCACCGGTTTATCAGGTGCTTTCACCCTCATTGGGGGGACTGTCCAGGCATTATTCATGCCGCCAAAGAAACGGGCCTTCCCCCGTGACACGACTTTCCCCTCGAGTTCCTCGTCATAAAGAGCTACCGCCAGATGGTAAACCTTGAAAACCCCCCTCCCCTTCCTGGCATCGAGATTTTCCCTGAGGACGATAATCTCCTTTATCTCTTCCCGGGGTACCTCTATAATTCTTGATATGTACCCGGAAAGGGAACTTCCATTTTCACAGGCATCTATCCGCACCTCTTCGATTCGCAGCATTCTTTCCAGCTCCCGTCCTTGCTTTTACCTTCCACTGATCATGGCAGTGCTTCTCGTGTCGAGCCTATCGTGTAAACAGATCATCAAGAACCAGTTCAAGGAACCTGAAATTCGGGGTGTCTTCATCAGGGTATCAGACCAGGCAAGTGGGGCGGAAACCATGAACCTTCCTCTTCTCCTCTCCCTCTCAGTCTTCAATCCTAACTCATACTCCATTAAGGCCAGGTCCCTCATCTACACAGTCAAATCGAGGGATACAGTGATCGGGCAGGGTATCATGGAAACCCTTCCCCCCATCTCACCGGAAACCACTACTACCGTGGAAATACCCCTCGTGATCTCAATCCTTCCCCTCCTGGAATCAGTATCCCATATGATCGGGGGGAAGTATGTGGCGTTGACGGTCTTCGGCTCCATTACCCTCCACGCAGTTGTGGAAGATATTCACATTCCTTTCAGAAAAGAGCTGAAAAAAGACCTTAGAAGGTTCTTCCTGAGATAAAAAGCCCTCACTTTCCCCTTACGAGAGAATAGTTCACTGATGCTCGAGGCTCCTCCCCTCTCAGGACGTCCATGAGATTATCCACGCAAAGCTGGGCCATTTCCATTCTCGCCTTCTCAGTTGCACTCCCTATATGTGGAAGGAGGAGAACGTTTGGGAGGGTTTTTAGAAGTGGCTCTATCTGTGGTTCCCTTTCATACACATCGAGAGCGGCACCCCGTATCATCTTCCCTGCAAGTGCTTTTGCCAGTTCCCTTTCCTTTACCACTTCTCCCCTGCTGATGTTGATGAGACAGGCGTCCTTTTTCATCAGCCCGATTTCCCGCTCCCCGATCATCCCCCAGGTCCCTTCATTCAGCGGGACCAGAAGAACGATGAAATCTGAACCCCCTAGAAGTTCATCCAGGGATGTATAGGCAGCCCCAAGTTCCTTCTCTAATCCGGGGGAAACCCTTTTCCTGTTGTGGTAGAGGATGTTCATCTCGAACCCGCTTGCTCTCCTGGCGAGGGCCTTCCCGATATTTCCCATTCCAACGATGCCCAGGGTCCCACCGAATACGGGCACGCCGAGAAAAAGATCTGGTTCCCACCCCTTGAAGAGTCCATTCTTAGTGAACTCATGGGCCCTGTGGATTCCCCTCGCAATGG
>CAYSOQ010000084.1:0-6023 GCA_964432685.1 uncultured bacterium | reverse complement strand
AGGAATGGAGCTTCCGGGGGTTATTGTAAATATTTCCAGATCAGGGCCCGGACTCGGAGGCATCAATCCATCACAGGGCGATTATTTCCAGGCAACTAGGGGGGGAGGCCACGGAGATTACAGGACACTCGTTTTTGCCCCACACACAGTTCAGGAGATGTACGACCTCACCATGCGTGCCTTCGACGTGGCAGAAAGGTACAGGAATCCGGTTATGATCCTGGGAGACGCCATAATCGGACAGATGAAAGAACCTTTCCTGGAACGAAGTTACGAGCCATGCGGCACGTCAGACCGCTCATGGGTAATTGAAGGGTGCACTGGACGTGAAACGAGACAGGTAACATCCCTTTATCTCAAGGATAACTCAATCGAGGTTCATAACTTAAAGCTCGCCGAAAAATACAGGATCATGAAGAAGGAAACATCCTTTGAAGATTACATGGCAGGTGATTCGAAAATATTACTTATCGCATTTGGGACTTCAGCACGTGTTTGCAAGACCGCGGTTCAGTGGGCCAGAAACGATGGGATCAGGGCGGGCCTCTTGAGACCGGTAACACTGTTCCCCTTTCCCGAAAGTTATGTAAAAGATGCGGTGAACTCTGCTGAAAAGGTCATCGTCGTTGAAATGAACACGGGTCAGATGATAGATGATGTAAAGAGTTCAACAACGGAACATGAGAAACTTGAGTCCTACTGCAGGCCCTGTCAGATGCTGACACCGGAAGAGATTTTCCGGGTTATCAAAGAGAAGGAGTTGCTGCGCCTTGGAAATGCGAGAGGAAAGGCACGGGAAAAAAGTATTTGAACGCCCCAGGTCCCTGAGGGACGTGGAAACCCATTTCTGCTCTGGGTGCCATCACGGAATCATTCACCGCCTCCTGTGTGAGACAATCGATGGTGCATCCCTGAGAGAAAAAACGGTAGGTGTTGCCTCCGTGGGGTGTTCCGTCTTTCTTTACAATTACGTGGATGTTGACGTGATAGACGCGCCACACGGAAGGGCGAGTGCCGTTGCTACCGGGGTGAAAAGGTCCCTGCCGGATCGATTTGTATTTACTTACCAGGGAGACGGAGACCTCGCCGCCATAGGGATATCGGAGGTTATCCACGCAGCAAACAGGGGAGAGAATATTTCAGTTATATTCGTCAACAATACTACCTATGGGATGACCGGCGGACAAATGGCACCCACTACGCTCCTCGGACAAAAGACATCTACCACCCCCGAGGGGAGGGATTTCAAAAATGATGGGTATCCAATCAGGATGGCTGAACTCATCGCTCAACTCGAAGGAACAGCCTATAGTTCAAGAGTGGCAGTTTCCACACCAGGACAGATAAGGAAAGCGAAGGAAGCCCTGCGTACATCCTTTGACATGCAGTTGAGGGGGATGGGTTTCTCCTTCACTGAATTTCTCTCGTCCTGTCCCACCAACTGGAGGATGAAGCCCTTTGAAGCCAACCTCAGGGTGAAGGGCGAAATGGCATCTTATTTCCCCCTGGGAGAATACAAGAAAAGAGTCCATGGGGACTATTTATAAAGGGGTTACATGTATCAGGATGTGATCATGTCAGGATATGGTGGACAGGGAATTCTCATGATGGGGAACCTCCTCTCCATTGCGGCCATGAGGGAGGGGTGGAATGTCACTTATTATCCTGTGTACGGCGTTGAAATGAGGGGTGGGGCTGCGAGTTGCACCGTGGTAATCTCCGACGTGGAAATCGGGTCACCAATTGTGGGGAATCCCGGGTCTGTCATCGCTATGGACCAGTCATCCCTCGAAAAACATGAAGGTCTCGTTAAAGAAGGAGGAACCCTCATCGTCAATTCCTCTCTCTGCAGGCTTGATACTGTGTCCAGGAAAGACCTTGTCCTCATACCGCTCCCTGCTAACGAAATTGCCGAAAGGGTTGGGAGCCAGCAGCTTGCAAGCATGGTTGCCTTTGGTGCCTACCTCAGATCGGTTTCACCGGTGGGCCTCGAAGGGGTTATCGAATCACTTCCATCTGTTATTTCCAATCGTTACAAAAAATTCATACCCCTGAACAGGGATGCAATCCTGGAGGGTGCAAACATTGTCAACTCGTAAACGAGATGAATCCGTAGATCGCATCATGGAAAAGATCGCCATGGAACGGGGTGAGAAAATGGAGGATACTTCAGGGAGTTACGTGGATGTGGGGGGGGAAATCCGCTTATTCAGGAAAAGCCAGGGACTTACCGTGCAAGATCTCGCTGATAAGACGGGCTTCAGCGTGGCCATTATCACACAGATTGAAAACAGGATGATCTCTCCGCCTCTTGGTATCCTCGTCGAAATTTCAAACGTTTTCAACCGGCCTATAAGTTCTTTCCTCTTCGATGGCGAGGGGAAGGAATTTTCCATCGTTCGGAGGGGTAAGAAGGACAGTGTTTCCAGAGTTGCATCGAAAGGTAGTTCTTCTGAGGACTACCGCTACGAATCCCTGGGTGCTGGAAAGAAAGGGAGGATGATGGAACCCTTTCTCGTAACCTTGAAACCCCGGGGAGCCAAACAGGTTAAAATGAGTGTCCATGCGGGAGAGGAATTCATTTACGTCCTGGCTGGGAGGGTGGAAATCCGCCTTGATCGATATTCAGAGGTACTGGAGGAGGGTGATTCAATCTATTTCAGTTCCCACATTCCCCATCACGTTCACACAGCAGAAGAAGGAGAAGCATCCATTCTCGCAGTCATCCACCAGGGTAAGGGGGACGGTATATAGACTTCCGAAATGGGATAGGGGAAACGGCGGAAGGGTTGGCCGCCTTGTTCGGCCTGGCCCCGGTATATATTAGCGCCCCCTTGATTTTCGACCCTCTGTTTTTCTCTTATAAACTTTATCCCCTCTATTTAGGGATAGAACCTTCCAGGGAGGGTTCGCCGGGTTCCCTCATCATCTGGAGAGATGGAATGATGAGAAAAACAGAAAGCAGATTCCCCCTCTCTTTCTCCAGTAAGAGGGAGGCATATTTCCTCGTCGAGGATATTGCACATCAGATTTCGAACATTTCTGGCTATGAATATTCCCACCTGTCCCACTTACGTGAAATACGTTTTTTCCGTGATGCCCTGATCTCCCCTCTGACGAAGGGTATGAAATTTGTGTGCGTGAAAGAGGGGCAACGGAGGGGCAGGATGAAAAATTATTTATCCCTGCCATCCAATTCTAGAGCAATCGTAGGGGCGAGGGGCCTGGATCTATCGGCGATACCATCCAGATTCTCAGGAGGGTACCCCCTTCACAAAGAAATTAAGAGATGCATCTACGCCGTGACACAGGCGGAAACTCTCCCGGGGAATAGCTTTTCATTCCCCATCTTCCATCAATCTGAAATAGTGCGCTCCTATGTTGAGAAGGGAAATTGATAGTGTATGGAGGGTGTAAAATATTTCCATCACTGTTCAAGGTTACGATATGATAAATCATAAACCCAAGGGAGGAACGATATGTCTGAAAAGTTTAACCTGCTGGAGGAAGCACTAAAATTCGAAAAAGAGGGGAGGGATTATTTTTCAGAAGCTGCGAGTAAAGCAGGGGACAAGATGACCAAGGAGATATACCAGTACCTGGCCCTCATGGAGACGAAACACATGGAAGATATTCAGAGAATAGCAGGGGAGATGAAGAATAAAGGGACGTTCCCTGATAATGCAACGTTATCAGTTACCACCAAGAGCAGCGAGATATTTTTGAAAGAACTTGAAAAATTATCTCGTGAAAAGATGCTTCCCCAGAATGAAGTCGCGGCACTTAGAAACGGCCTTGCACTCGAAGTACGCGGTAGGGAAATGTACGAAAGGCTTTCAGAAGAGGCAACGGATCAAGGAGAAAGCAACTTTTACAGGAAACTCGCAGGTGAAGAGCAGAAACATTTCCAGATTATCTATGAATATCTCGACTTCTATGAATCAACAGGCCTCCGTATGCAGGAGTAAGTGTTTTCGGTCTTCATGAAGTGTTGTTAACCCAGAAACGTGTTGACAGATTACACCTTTATTATACTATTTGCTTACCAGTTAACGTAAGGTGGCAGACATGAGAGGCGGGAAAGAAAATACCTACTCGATTGGAGATATTGCTCGTTCAATGGGGATCTCGGCGAGAACCGTCAGGTATTACGAGGAGATTGGCCTGTTAAACAGCATCAAGAGGGTAGAACATGGTAAGCGGGTTTATACAGATGAACATATCCGGCGGCTCAAATTCATAAAGAAATTGAAACTTCTAGGTTTATCCCTTTCAGAGATGCAGGACCTGGAAAAGATTTACAGGGTAAACAAAACCAACAGGAAATTCCTTCCCCGGCTCATATCCCTTCTCGAAGAACATGGCAGAAAGATTGATAACCGGATCATGGAACTAACGCTCCTTAAGGGGGAAATCAACGAGTACATGAAAAGGATAGAGGGGAAGCTTAACGAGGAAGTCAAGAAGGAAGGAGATAGGAGGTCCAAATGAATGAAGTTGTGATTACAGGTGCTGCCAGAACCCCCGTCGGTGCATTCCTGGGAGGCCTTTCAACTATTCCCGCAGCTCGTCTTGGAGCTGAGTGTATCAAAGAGGCTGTTTTAAGGAGTAATGTAGATCCGGAGGATGTTGACCAGGTAATCATGGGGAATGTTCTCAGTGCGGGCCAGGGTCAGGCACCAGCAAGGCAGGCATCAATCTATGCGGGGTTACCTGTAAGTACAGGGGCATTGACTGTAAATAAGATGTGCGGGTCGGGTTTGAAATCTGTAATGCTCGCATCCCAATCGATTATGACCGGGGAAAGCAGTGTTGTAGTGGCAGGAGGGATGGAAAGCATGTCGATGGCTCCCTTCCTCCTGGAACGAGCCAGGCGTGGATACCGCCTGGGCCATGGCAAGGTCCTGGATCATGTAATCGTGGATGGGTTATGGGATGCATATAACGATATCCACATGGGTACCTGTGCGGAATTGCTTGCAAGGGAACATAAGATCACGAGGGAAGAGCAGGATGATTTTGCCCTCTCGAGTTACAGGAGAGCCCTCAATGCGATTGAAAAAGGGCACTTCGAAAGGGAGATCATCCCTATTGAAGTCAAGGGGAGGAGAGGAGAGGTTTCACATGTAACTGAAGATGAAGAGCCCCGGCGGGGAAACTTCGATCAGCTGAGAACACTCAAGCCTGCCTTCCAGGAAGAGGGGTCCGTGACTGCAGGTAATTCATCGAAGATCAACGACGGTGCAGCCACGCTTGTATTAATGGAGAAAGAATCAGCAAAAAAGAGAGGGATCAACTCGATGGCCCGGGTAGTGGGGTTTTCAACGGCCAGCCTCGATCCCGTTTGGTTCACGGTAGCCCCCATAAAAGCTGTCAACAGGCTGTTGGACGACTTATCCCTCTCCGTGGACGATATCGACCTCTGGGAAATCAATGAAGCATTTGCAGGGGTTGCAGTGGCAGCCATAAACAGCCTGTCTCTTGACAGTGAGAAGGTTAACGTCAACGGTGGGGCAGTTGCACTCGGTCACCCCATAGGTGCTTCAGGGGCAAGGATTCTTACTACTCTTCTCTACGCGATGGAAGAGCGGAATCTACATAGGGGTGTTGCCACCCTATGTATCGGTGGGGGTGAGGCTGTGGCTCTTTGCATAGAAAGAAGTTGAAAGGAGGGTAAATGGATATCAAAACATTCGGAGTGGTAG
Organism: uncultured bacterium; assembly: GCA_964432685.1. Classification (GTDB taxonomy): domain Bacteria; phylum Desulfobacterota; class Deferrimicrobia; order J040; family J040; genus CAYSOQ01. The sequence continues at coordinate 318 of CAYSOQ010000084.1, read as the reverse complement.
GTGCGGGACAGATGGGGACGGGTATCGCCCAGGTTGCCCTTACAAGCGGATTTAATGTGATACTGAATGATATCTCCCAAGTTGTGCTCGTCAAGAGCCGGAAGAGGATTATCAAGGGCCTGTCCAGGCTCGTAGAAAAGGGAGTGATGGAGCCAGGGGCCAAAGAGGATTGTCTCCCTCGACTGAAGGATTCTAACTCTCTCGAAGATTTCAAGGATGCTGATTTTGTGGTTGAAGCTGCCACAGAGAATGAAAATGTAAAGCTGGACATCTTTTTCTACCTAGAAGAAGCTGTTTCGGAACAAGTTATCCTCGCAT
>CAYSOQ010000083.1:0-6025 GCA_964432685.1 uncultured bacterium | reverse complement strand
CGCGGGGTCAGTCAAGAGAAACCGAGACCGCGTAAAAGACCAACCCGAGGCGACGCGATAAATCCTCGAACGTGCGAGACCATCTGGCTTGGAAAAGGTATCCCCGGTTGCGGCAATCACCCGCGGGCTAGCCGGCCGTGAATTAACTGATTTCGGGGAACTCATTGATTCGGGGGCGGTGGCATTTTCAGATGATGGGAAACCGATAACGAACCCTCTGATCATGATGAGGGCATTGGAGTATGGGAAGCGCTTCAACATACCCTTGATTCTCCATGAAGAAGACCCTGATCTGAGCGGAAATGGCTGCATAAATGATGGGGGAGTATCAGCAAGGACGGGCCTTCCTTCTATACCCTCTATTTCAGAGTCTGTAATGGTGGCGCGAGACCTCCTCATTGCGGAATATACAGGAGGAAAAGTCCATTTCGCCCATATTTCAACGGGGGAAAGTGTTCAACAGATAAGGGAGGGGAAGAGAAGGGGTGTGTCCATTACGGCAGAGACTGCCCCCCATTACCTCTCTCTCACAGAAGAGGCTACACTGGGTTTCAACACGAATGCGAAGATGAACCCTCCCTTGAGGAGCAGGGAAGACCAGAGGTCTCTCGAGGACGCACTAATTGATGGTACCATCGACTGTATCGCCACAGACCACGCACCCCACGAGACTCTTCTGAAGAATTGCGAATTTCAGGAGGCCGCCTTCGGGATCATTGGGCACCAGACTGCCTTTCCCATCGTGTACGAAAAATTCAGCGCTCTTGGCCTGGGGCTTAAGGATTTGGTTAAGGTATTATCATATAATCCTGCGAATATATTAAATGTTAGAGGTGGGATAATTGAGAAAAACTCCCCTGCCGATATTGCAATAGTCTCCACAGAAGTAGAGTATGAATTCCTCGACGAAATGATTTATTCCAAGTCCAGGAATTCACCATTTATAGGGTGCAGGATGAAAGGGAAAGTGGTTTGTACCCTGGTAGATGGGAAAGTGAATTTTCAAGACGAGGAGTTGATGGTCAGATGGTAGAAGCATCCCTTGCACTTGAAAACGGAGCCATTTTCAAAGGGTTTTCCTTCGGAATGGAAGGGAACGCTTCGGGGGAGGTGATCTTCAACACGGGGATGACGGGATACCAGGAAATTATGACCGACCCCTCGTACAGGGGGCAGATAGTTCTAATGACATACCCTGAAATTGGAAATTATGGTGTCAACAAGGAGGATATCGAATCATGGAGGCCCTGGGTATCCGGATTCATCGTGAAGGAATACTGGGAATCTCCATCGAACTGGCGTTCTAATAGGAGCCTCGGGAGCCTGATGGCAGAACATGGTGTTACGGGGATCTGGGGAATCGATACGAGGATGATTACCCGTATGATTCGGAACGAGGGTTCGATGAGAGGAGTGATCTCCACTTCCGTTAACCAAAAAGAGAGACTCATAGAAATGGCAAGGAAAGTTACACCTATCGAGGAACTTGATTTAATCGAAGAGGTGAGCACGGAGACACCACATACCTGGGACGTCGGAGATTGGGCGATCGAAAGAGGATACCTGGATGGGAAAACCTATTACGAATCAAAGGGGAGACATCCGCAGGTGGCAGTGATTGACTGCGGTGTAAAGAGAAACATACTGAGATTGCTGGTTGCACACGGGTTCAAGGTGAAAGTTTACCCTGCATCCACACCCTATGAGGAAGTAGAAAATAGAGGTGCAGATGCTCTCTTCATATCAAACGGGCCTGGTGATCCGAGAAGGGCGTCACAAGTTGTGCGTACGGTTAAGGAGGCAATGGGGAGGTTACCAGTCTTCGGGATCTGTTTGGGCCACCAGATCATGGGCCTCGCCATGGGGGGGAAAACTTTTAAACTCAAATTTGGGCACCACGGAGTCAATCAGCCCGTAATGGACCTCGAGACGGGAAAGGTTGAGATTACAAGCCAGAACCATAATTTTTCCGTAGATGCCGAGTCTATAAAAGAGAAGGCAGTCATCACTCATATAAATCTTAACGACCAGACTGTTGAGGGCATCGAAATTCCCGACCTGCGGTTCCTGTCGGTTCAATATCATCCCGAAGGATCCCCTGGACCCCACGATTCCCGATATATCTTTCGCCGCTTCTACGATTACCTGAAAAATTAAGTGTGAAATAGATAAGCAACAATGGTTGGCAACATAAATCGGATGGAATAGGGATCATGCCTAAGAGAACAGATATAGAAACGGTACTCATTATTGGAGCCGGTCCGATCATCATCGGCCAGGCGTGCGAATTCGACTACTCGGGGACCCAGGCATGTAAAGCCCTGAAAGAGGAAGGATACAGGGTGGTCCTTATCAACTCCAACCCGGCTACGATTATGACCGATCCCGGGTTTGCCCACCGGACATATCTTGAACCTCTTACGCCGGAGTTTCTTGCAAGAGTTATAGAAAGGGAGAGGCCAGATGCAATTCTTCCAACGGTGGGTGGGCAAACGGCCCTCAACTTAGCCGTTGCGGTTCACGAAATGGGAGTGCTGGAACGATTCGGAGTGAAACTCATAGGCGCGAGTGTGGAGGCTATAAACCGTGCCGAAGACAGGGATCAATTCAGGAAATCAATCGAACGTATCGGGCTTAGAATTCCTCGTAGCAGATATGTTAGTTCCATGGGAGAGGCAAAGGAATGTGTCGGGTACGTGGGTTATCCCGCAGTGATTCGCCCCTCATATACTCTCGGGGGAACTGGAGCGTCAATCGCCCAGAATGAAGAAGAGTTTGTGGAGATGATCAATTGGGGGATAGATGCGTCCCCTAAAGGGACCGTCCTGGTGGAGGAGTCCATTGCTGGGTGGAAGGAATTCGAACTTGAAGTTATGAGAGATTTGAATGATAACGTGGTCATCATATGCTCCATAGAAAATTTCGACCCGATGGGCATTCATACAGGAGACAGTATCACGGTAGCTCCCGCACAAACCCTCACTGATAAGGAATACCAGATAATGAGGAACGCGGCCATATCCATCATAAGGGAAATTGGGGTGGATACGGGAGGGAGCAACATCCAGTTCGCACTACACCCCGAGTCGGGTGAAATGGTAGTCATCGAGATGAACCCGAGAGTTTCCCGTTCCTCCGCACTCGCGTCGAAAGCCACAGGGTTCCCAATAGCGAAGATTGCAGCGAAACTTGCGGTAGGGTACAGCCTTGACGAGATACGGAATGATATCACCCGGGAGACTCCCGCTTCCTTCGAACCTTCCATCGATTACGTGGTTACGAAAATACCTCGTTTCACCTTCGAAAAGTTTCCCCAGACCGAGGATACCCTGGGAACACAGATGAAGTCCGTAGGCGAGGTCATGGCCATAGGGAGGACCTTCAAAGAATCGCTGCAGAAAGCCCTCAGATCCCTCGAGAGCGATCTGAGAGGTTTCGACAGGACCGAGGCGGTAGCCCTTGAAGGGGATATACGTAAGGTCTATATAGAGGAGAAGTTGAAGAAGGCCAATAGCAGGAGGATCCTCTTCCTGGGAGAGGCGTTTCGTGAAGGCTTTTCCCTCGAAAAGATATATGACCTTACAGGGATTGACCCCTGGTTCCTCATTAATATTCAGCAGATCATAATTGAGGAGGGGGAAATCCTGAGAATTGGACCCCATGTTGCTGATGCCAACTCGGGAAATTCCGTACCGACCTGGATAAAGCCATATTTATCGAAGATTAAAGGGATGGGGTTTTCTGATGCAAAAATTGGGGAGATTGTAGAGAGGGGAGAGGAGGAAATTTACCGCCTCAGGGAGATTCTAGATGTGAAACCTGTGTTCAAGTGCGTGGACACGTGCGCTGCAGAGTTTGAAGCCTATACTCCCTACCTCTATTCCACTTACGAAAGGGAAAACGAATCTAAAAGGAGCGGAAAAAAGAAAGTGGTGATTCTCGGGGCGGGCCCAAACCGGATTGGACAGGGAATCGAATTCGATTACTGTTGCGTCCAGGGCGTTTTTTCTCTCAAAGAGGAAGGATACGAAACGATCATGGTCAACTGCAATCCAGAGACTGTTAGTACCGATTACGATACATCTGATAAACTCTACTTCGAGCCTCTCACATTCGAGGATGTCATGCGCATTGTGGAACAGGAGGACCCTCATGGAGTGATTGTACAGTTCGGGGGGCAGACTCCTCTCAAACTCGCCATACCCCTGGCGAATGCGGGTGTAAGGATCCTGGGCACACCCCCCGAATCGATAGACCGGGCGGAAGACAGAGAGCTATTTTCCAGTATGGTCGTGAAGCTGGGACTTAAACAACCTCCCAACGGAACTGCTTCATCCAGAGAAGAGGCTCTCACTATCGCCAGGAGAATAGGGTTTCCCGTACTCCTTCGGCCATCCTACGTCCTAGGTGGAAGGGCGATGGAAATCGTCCACGACGAACTATCTCTCACAAAGTACATGGATGAAGCTGTCGTGGTATCAGGAGATAAACCCGTTCTAGTCGACAAGTTCCTGGAGGATGCCATAGAAATCGATGTGGATGCAGTTTCAGACGGTGAGGATACGGTCGTTGCAGGAATCATGGAGCATATTGAAGAAGCGGGTGTTCATTCCGGTGACAGTGCCTGCTCACTTCCTCCTTACTCCATCGGAGAGAGCGTTGTAGAGGATATCGTAAGACAGACGAAAAAACTCGCCAGGGAGCTTTCCGTTGTGGGTTTGATGAACGTACAATATGCACTGAGGGGGGGGGAGTTGTACATCCTCGAAGTTAACCCAAGGGCCTCGAGGACTATCCCCTTCGTGAGCAAGGCAATCGGTCACTCAGTCGCAAGCGTAGCCACCAAAGCTATGGTTGGGAAGAAACTCTCGGCCATGAGATTTATCTGTGGGATCGCACCTTCCCACATAAGCGTCAAGGAATCGGTGTTCCCCTTCATCAAATTTCCCAACGTGGATACACTACTTGGGCCGGAGATGAAATCCACCGGCGAGGTAATGGGTATTGACACAAGCTTCGAGATGGCCTTCGCCAAATCACAGATAGGGGGGGGGAATATTTTGCCGTCAGAAGGGAAAGCCTTCATAAGTGTGAGGGATGAAGATAAAGATAAGATATCTTCCGTCGCGAGAGCCCTTAAGAGTGCTGGCTTCCAGATCGTTGCAACCAGAGGGACTGCAGATTATCTTCAGAATCTGGGGATCAAGGCAGAAAAGGTCAAGAAGATCCAGGAGGGAAGCCCCAATGTAAGTGACCTTATAAAGAGGGGAGAGATCGCACTTGTGATCAATACCCCTCTTGGAGCTGATTCGAAGAGAGACTCATACTACATACGCAGGACTGCCCTGGTCTATGGCATCCCCTATTTCACCACATTAGCCGCAGCCAATGCTGCTTCAACGGCAATAGCCCGGATGAAAAAAGAAGAGTTTATGGTTCGAAGCCTTCAGGAATTCCACGGATCGGCGACATTTCCAGGTGAATGAAACAGGGAGAACTCGATAAGAGTATACAGTTTGTCAAGGGAGTAGGGCCCCGCCTCCTTAAAAAGTTTCAGAAAAAAGGGTTGGATACAATAAAAGATATCCTCTATTTCTTCCCGCGTGATTACCAGGATCGAAGTGTTGTCTCGAGTATTGTGGAGATCGAACCAGGAAGGAAATGGCAGTGCAAGGGAAGGATAATCGCCTCGGGTGAAGTAACCTATCCTTCGGGAAAGCGCTGTTATGAAGTACACGTAGCGGACGAGACAGGGAAAATATCTGTAAAATGGCTAAACTATAACATTAGAAAATGGAAGTTAATATACAGTAAAGGCAAGAATATATTAATTTATGGTAATCCTTCAATTTTCAGGGGACAACTCGAGTTTCTCCATCCGGATGTGACAATCCTGGATGATAAGGAAGAAGAATCAAAGGGTCCGCAGAGGGGGATCGTACCCGTTTACCCCGATATCGAGGGAATTCATCAAAATACCCTTAGAAAAATAGTAGCTCAATCTGTAAGCACTCACATATCTCAA
>CAYSOQ010000082.1:0-6100 GCA_964432685.1 uncultured bacterium | reverse complement strand
GTTCTCACTTAGTTTTGTGAAAACAATTTCTTGAGTCCCTCTTTGAGAGTAATTAAAGCAAAGCCTTACTCTTTGGGCGTAATCATCAGGTTCTGCAAAGTCTTGCGCTTGAATACCCCAAGTGCTTACTAATTCAAAATCAGGGTTTGCTTGCACTCGGTTGCCCGCGCTTCATTCCCGCCACCGGCTACACCTTTGCCAGGCCAGATAGTCTCGCCCGTTCGATGATATAGCGCGTCGTCTCGGGAGTGTCGTTTACCGGGTCGGTGTTTGCCATGCAGGCAACCGACGTGAATCCTCCCGCAACAGCAGACCTGGTCCCGCTTTCGATATCTTCCTTCCATTCAAATCCCGGTTCCCTCAAATGGGTGTGGATATCCACGAACCCCGGAAGGAGGTAAAGACCGCTCACGTCAACAACCTTGATCTCCCCCTCTTTCGGAAAAGCCCCCCGATTGATAATATCCAAAATCTTTCCGCCCTTGATAAGAAGGTCTTTCCCTTCCAGTGCCCCCTTTATGGGATCAATGACGGTCCCGCCGGTCAGCACAATCATTTTCCGTCTCCCGCCCTGTTAATCCACGTTCCCCGTGTGGGCCAGAAGGTAGAGAACGGCCATTCTCACGGCTACTCCCGATTCAACCTGCTGGAGAACGACAGATTCTGGTGAATCTGCAAGGTCATCAGTGATTTCCCAGCCCCGGTTTATGGGACCGGGATGCATGACAATGGCGCCCTCATTCGCGATACCTAAGCGCTCACGGTTCATGCCGTAGTATCTTACATATTCTCTTATTGAAGGGAAAAAGAGTGAATGCATCCTCTCCATCTGGATTCGAAGAACGATGATCACGTCGGCTCCCTTCAGAGCATCTTCAAGGTTCCACTCTGATTCGACACCCAGACTATCCATTCTCCGGGGAATCAGGGTTGGGGGGCCGCATACACGAACTATTGCACCCATCTTCTTGAGTCCATGAATGTCCGAGCGGGCTACCCTGCTGTGCATGATGTCGCCCACGATCAGGATGTTGAGCCCCTCAATCTTCCCCTTGACCTTCTTGATCGTATAGAGATCGAGAAGCCCCTGTGTAGGGTGTTCATTTTGACCGTCTCCACCGTTCACCACGGAAACATTCAGGTTTTCAGCAAGGAACTGGACGGCCCCACAAAGGCCGTGACGCATTACCAGGACATCCGGTCTCATGGCCTCTATGTTCCTCGCTGTGTCCAGGAGGGCTTCCCCCTTTTTGATGCTGCTACTTGACGATGAAAAGTTGACCACATCTGCAGAGAGACGTTTGCCCGCCAGCTCGAATGAAGTCCTCGTCCTGGTGCTCGGTTCGAAGAAGAGATTTACCACAGTCCTTCCCCGAAGCGATGGGACTTTCTTTATATCTCTTGTGAGGACTTCCTCCATGGATTGGGATGTTTCCAGAATATGCCCGATCTCTTCCCGGGAAAGATCCTGGAGGCCTATCAGGTCTTTTCTCTTAAGAGGCCTATCCATCGGTTTCCTTCTCCCTGATCGTCACACTCCACTCGGCAACATCCCCATCAACAGTTACCAGGACTCTCTCGTATTTCGATGTGGGGATGTTCCTCCCAACGTAATCCGGCCTGATGGGAAGCTCCCTGTGCCCCCTGTCTACGAGAACTGCCAGTTGGACTGTCCTGGGACGCCCAAAATCCATTAGTGCGTCCATGGCAGCTCTAATCGTTCTCCCCGTGTAGAGCACATCATCAACCAGCACTACCACCCGGTCGTCGATTGTACAGGGGATATCGGTCTTCTTGAGTTCAGGATGATAACCAAGTTTCGACAGATCATCCCGGTAGAGGGTAATATCGATATACCCTGTGGGGACATTTACATCCTCAATTTTTAATATCTTTTTCCTTAAGATTTCCGCGAGGGGGACACCTCCCTCGCCAATACCCATCAGAATAAGGTCTCCTGCCCCCTTGTCCTTCTCGAGTATCTCGTGTGATATCCGCGATAGAGCCCGCTCAACGCTCTTTCCATTCATGAGTATTTTTGTTTTATCCTCTTTTTCCATGCCTCTTAACTCCTCTCAATTCAGGCAAAAAAAAACCTTCCCGAATTTTCGGAAAGGTGCCTTATTCGCTATCTCTATATTCATTTGTCTCCTTTGCTGACCTCACAGGATCAGCTTAAAAGGTCCCGATAACTCTACCACCAGACATCCGGGCAGGTCAATAAAAATTATTCCCCTTCCTCGATGGGTGCCTCAGTTGATCCCGTGTCCAATTCGATCCCACCTGCTTATGGATGGCCATCGCCATATCTGGTAAATATGAAAACCCGGGTCTTTCTTGACGGAAAAGTAGATTACAAAAGCTTTTCCAAGAACATCATTGATGTCCACAAAACCCCAGAATCTTGAATCATAGCTTTTATCCCGGTTGTCCCCCATGACAAATAGTTTGTGGATCGGAACCTCGACGGGTCCAAAATTATCTCTTTGCGGCATGAACCTCCCGTCATCTAAGTACTGCACGTAAGATTCATTTTTCGCCTCCCCGTTAACATAGACTTTTTTATTATTCACTTCTATCCTGTCTCCGGGGATACCTACCACTCTCTTAATGAAGTCTTTCGAACGGTCTTCGGGAAAGATAAATACGATTACATCACCCCTCTCAGGTTTGTGGAATGTAAAGACTCTCTTGTGGAGGAAGGGTATCCTGAATCCGTAAATGAATTTGTTCACGAATATATGATCTCCCACGAGGAGAGTTGACTCCATCGATCCTGATGGGATTTTGAAGGCCTGTACAATGAATGTCCTGATGAAAAGGGCTATAATCAGTGCGATCAGGAAGGCTTCCAGATATTCCCGTAAGGTACTCTTCCTTTCCTTTTTCCCACGTACTTGTGCTGCGCGCATCTTCTCTTCCCCTTTATCCATGGACTATTCCTTGAGTTTTAGTATTGCGAGAAACGCTTCCTGAGGTATTTCCACCGAGCCTACATGCTTCATACGTTTTTTACCCTCTTTCTGCTTCTCCAGAAGTTTCCGTTTCCTTGAAACGTCTCCACCATAACATTTAGCTAGAACATTTTTCCTGAGGGCCTTTACTGTTTCCCGGGCGATTACTTTAGACCCGATTGCTGCCTGTATCACTACCTCGAAAAGCTGCCGGGGAATCAGCTCCCTCAATTTTCCCGCGAGCTCTCTCCCCCTGAAGTACGCTTTACTCCTGTGAACGATGGTGGAAAGGGCATCTACCTTCTCTTTGTTGATTAGGATGTCGAGTAGTACCAACTCAGACTTCTGGTAATCCTCCATCTCATAATCCAGGGATGCGTATCCACGGGAAACCGTCTTGAGCCTATCATAAAAATCCAGTACTATCTCGTTTAAAGGGAGTGCGTAATCCATGATTACCCTGTTACCTGTTGTGAACTTCATCTCCCTCTGTATACCCCGTTTCTCCTCGCACAGTTTCAGTATGGGCCCGAGAAATTCAGATGGGAGGTGGATAGTAGCACGGATGATAGGTTCCTCTATGTAATCGGTATCCCCCAGGGGGGGGAGTTCTGAAGGGCTGTCAATCTCTATTCTTTCGCCGCTCTTCTTCATTACCATGTATCTCACAGTGGGGGCGGTAGTGATTAAATCTACCCCAAACTCCCTTTCAAGGCGTTCCTGTACGATTTCCATGTGGAGGATTCCCAGGAAACCACATCTAAAGCCGAATCCAAGTGCCGTGGATGTTTCCGGATCAGACGAAAATGATGAATCATTCAATCTAAGTTTTTCAATTCCATCTTTCAAGCTACCGTAATCTTCTGAGGACACAGGATATAAGCCTGCAAACACCATCGGCTTTACCTCCTTGAACCCTGGCAGTGGGTAGACAGCGCATTTTTTTCCCCCTGTAAGCGTATCCCCCACTTTCATTTCTTTAACATCTTTTATCGCAGCATTGAGATACCCCACCTCGCCTGACTTAAGGCTTGAAACATCCTGAGGGAAAGGTGAAAAAACCCCGAGCCTTGAAACCTCGAATATATTGCCCGTTGACATGATTTTGATCTTTTCACCAAGGCTCACTTCTCCATCGAAAACCCTGATGAGAGTAGTCACTCCCTGGTAGTTGTCGTACCATGAATCAATTACGAGCGCCTTTAGTGGGTGAGCGTCGATTCCTCCCGGGGGTGGGAATATTTCCACAATTTTTTTAAGGATTTCATCCGTACCTTCCCCCGTCTTAGCACTCGAAAGGATGAGATTTTCGGTGCTAATCCCTATGATATCCTCTATTTCTCTCCTGACTTTATCCGGGTCAGAATTCTGTAGATCGATCTTGTTGATCACAGGAATGATTTCAAGCCCCTGCTCTACTGCAAGATAAACGTTGGAGAGTGTCTGGGCTTCCACCCCTTGAGTGGCGTCAACAACGAGAAGTGCACCCTCACAGCCAGCGAGAGACCGCGAAACTTCGTAGGAAAAATCAACATGCCCGGGTGTATCGATCAGGTTGAGATAGTAGTTTTCACCAGTTTCATCCCGGTAGCAAATGCGCACGGTTTGAGCCTTGATGGTGATCCCCCTCTCACGTTCGAGGTCCATGGAGTCGAGAAACTGATCCACCCGCTCTCTCTCCGAAAGAGCCCCCGTATGTTCGAGAAGCCTGTCTGCGAGCGTAGATTTCCCATGGTCTATATGGGCGATAATTGAAAAATTCCTTATATATTTTTTCTTGCCAGTCATCGGCCGCATATCCCCATCATTGAATCACAAGCCTGTGCTGGGAGTAACTTGCCACTAATTATCTCCCTCTTCTTCAAGTCGATATTTCCACACCCTGTGGATTCCATCCTCGATGCCCACGGAAGGCGTCCACCCGAGAAGATCCCATGCCTTTCGATTATCGAGATAGGAAGAAACCGGGAGTTCATCCCTTGACCTGTCCTGGAAAATCTCAACTTTCTTCCCTGAAAGAGAATGGAGAATACCTGGTAGAACCCGAATCTCAGTCTCCACTCCGCTGCAGACATGGAATGATTCCCCCTCTCCAAAATCCAGTGCTGCCACGTTGGCGTGTGCCACGTCGTCAATGAACACGAAGTCCCTCCGCTGCGTCCCATCACCGTGAATCTCAATTAATTGTTCCTTGAGAATCCTGTCTACGAAGGTGGCAATTACTCCCCCCACGAGGGGATCCTGCCTGGGGCCGTACACGTTTGAATATCTGAGACAAACTGTATCAATCCCTTCCCTCCGTCCAGTTTTTAGCATCAACTCGCTTGAAGCCGAATAAACCCCGTATGGATTTAAAGGGCTGAGAGGTTGATACTCATCCATTTTCTTTACGTCTCCTTTCCCGTAGAGTGGAGTAGAAGATGATCCGTAAATGACTCTTCTGACGCCAGATTCCAATGCCGCCAGAAGAACCCGTGTGGTTCCGTGAAAATTGGCTGCCCCGTACCCCACTGGATCCTCGTAGGACCCTTCTATTCCTGCAAGTCCTGCATGATGGCTTATCACATGGGGCTTGACAGCTCTAACAGCATCGAAGAGGGCGTCATCCAGTATGTCTCCGAGGATAAATTTGGCATCATGATGGACATTCTTCTCTTTTCCTGTATGCAGGTTGTCGAAGGCAAAGACCTCGTGACCCAGTTCCAGGTATGCATCAACGAGAGAAGAACCGATGAACCCCGCACCACCTGTGACAAAAACTCTCATGGATGCCCTACCTCTTCTCCTACCAGGCTACCCCGCCTTCGAAGACTGTCCGTAAAAAATCCTCCAGCATGCTTTCCCACGGCCTCGGAAACCGCCCCGTGGCGTTGATATATTTACTTTTCGATAAAACAGAATAGGCGGGTCTCCTGGCGGGAAGGTTAAGATCCACTGTCTTTACCGGGTGGACTGTTATTTTATCGGGAATAGTCGATTCCCCAATGGTCCTGGCAAAACCAAACCAGGATGTCTCCCCCTCTCCGGAGAAATGAAATGTGCCTTCAAGTCCCATCGATAACAGTGTCCCGGTGGCTTCGGCGAGGTCTCTCGAATATGTTGGGCAGCCCACCTGGTCATCGACAACCTCAACCGACCCCTTTCTC
>CAYSOQ010000081.1:0-6107 GCA_964432685.1 uncultured bacterium | reverse complement strand
AGCCCAGAGGTGCCATGACGACCCCTCGCTCTAACCGGAAAGTCTAACCCGAGTTTGCCCGGGGATTTCAGAAACGAGAAGCCGGCCAGCAAGAGGAAGCTCATACAGCGGGGGAGGATAATTCAGGTCACCTGGAGGGGATCACTTCAGTGTTCCCCATATATGGTTGCAGCACATCCGGGATAACAATCGACCCATCTTCCCTCTGAAAGTTTTCCAGTATGGCCACTACGGTTCTCCCCACAGCAAGGCCTGACCCGTTAAGAGTATGGCAGAACCTCACCTTTTTGGAAGAAGCTTCCCTGTACCTGATACTTGCCCTCCTGGCCTGGAAATCAGTGAAATTGCTGCAGGATGAGATCTCCCTGTAATTTCCCTGGGATGGGATCCAAACTTCGAGATCATAGGTTTTCGCCGCAGAAAACCCGAGGTCTCCAGTACATAGCGTCACCACCCTGTAGGGAAGCCCAAGGCGTTGCAAAACCGCCTCGGCATGGGAAGTGAGTATTTCAAGTTCCTCCCAGGAGTCCTTCGGAGATGAAATTTTCACCAGTTCCACCTTGTTGAACTGGTGCTGCCGGATGATCCCCCTCACATCCTTCCCATATGATCCAGCCTCTTTCCTGAAACATGGGGTATATGCAGTGAGTTTTAATGGGAGATCGCCTTCTGCGAGAATCTCTTCCCTGACTATGTTCGTGAGGGGTACTTCCGCCGTGGGCACAAGAAAATAATCGGTCTCTTTTACTGCAAAAAGGTCCTCTTCAAATTTCGGTAACTGTCCAGTACTGATGAAACTTTTACGATTCGCCATGAAGGGGGGTAGATATTCCACGTACCCGTGCTCCCTGGTGTGGAGGTCAAGCATGAAGTTGATGAGGGCTCTCTCCAGGAGGGCACCCTGTCCCTTGTAGAGACAGAACCGGGCTCCTGATATCTTTGCTGCCCTCTCGAGGTCAAGAATACCCAGGTTCTCTCCCAGTTCCACATGATCCTTCACGGGGAAATGAAATTCAGGCCTCTCTCCCCATGTTCGTACAACCGCATTGTCATCCTCGGATTTCCCCTCGGGAACGCTTTCGTGGGGTATATTTGGGATCTGTAAAGAGAATTGGAGAAGCTCCTCCTCCATCGAAGAAAGATCATCCTCGATATGTTTTATCTCGCTGGAAACCTCCTTCATCTCCTCCATTTTAGAGAGGGTATCTTTCTTCTCCCTTTTCATCAAACCGATTTCCTGGGATACACTGTTTCTTAAGGCCCTCTTGCTCTCCACAAAGACCAGCAATTCCCTTCTCTTTTTATCCAGTTCCAAATAGGGTCTAAGATCCAGGGCCACCCCCCTGACCTCCAATGACCTGGCCACTGTTTTTTCATGTTCCCTGATAAATTTCATATCCAGCATGGGCATCTATTCCTTTTCGGGTTGAATATGATCATAACAATCCCATTAGCAGCCTCTGTTCGGATATCACAAAGGGTTCAGGATTTCAACAGTACCGGAGTATGGAGTATCCTGTATTCCTGACAGCGGGCCTGAAACAAGCATCTTTAATCGCACTAACCATCTCTTCCAGTTCAAGCCGGTAGGAGATACCTGCAGCTTTCACGACATTTTCCTCTATCATGAGAGAACCAAAATCATTCGCTCCGAAGTGGAGCGCGACTTGAGCGATTTTCACACCCATAGTTACCCAGGAAACCTGGATATTTCGAAAGTTATCGAGGTATATCCTCGATAAGGCCAGAAGCTTCAAATATCCTTGAACCCCCCTTACGGGATGATCCGCCCTGGCCCTGAAATCCTCTGCCATACCCAGTTCTGTGTTTCCCGGCTGAAAACACCAGGGGATAAACGCGGTAAACCCACCGGTTTCATCCTGGAGATCCCGCACGAACCGAAGGTGATTGAGAATATGCTCCTTCTCCTCAACAGAACCGAACATCATAGTTGCTGTCGTATTCATCTCCAAAAGGTGTGCTTTTCTCATCACGTCGATCCAGGTAGAAACGGATATCTTATGAGGACTGATCCTCTTTCTAATCGTGTCATCCAGTATTTCCGCTCCCCCCCCCGGTATTGAGTCGAGGCCCGCCTCCTTCAGCGTTTCCAGGGTCTCCTCAATGGAAAGCCCGGCAATCCTGGAAATGTGAACCACTTCGGGGGGTGAGAACCCATGGATGGCAATCTCCCCGCAATCTTTGATAGCTTCGAGCATACCAGTGTAATAGGAGAGATCGAGCTGGGGATGAAGTCCTCCCTGCAGAAGAACCTGTGTCGCCCCGAGATTCAGGGCATCTTCAACCTTACTGGAAATCTCCCCGTAGGAGAGAACATATCCATTCGAGGGTTCTCCCTCGTAAAAGGCACAGAAATCACAACCGGAACTGCACACATTCGTATAGTTCACGTTTCTGTCGACTACAAATGTAACCGTGTCAGATATCGCATTATTCAGCCGGATGGAATGGGCGGCCCTTCCCAGTTCGTAGAGTGTTGCGTTTTCCCATAGATTGATCCACTCGCAATCATCAATCCTCTCACCTGAGACAGCACTTGCCAGAATCGATTGCGTCAATTCCACACCCTTATCGTGTTGTAGAGTGTGTCCCTTTGAACGGGAACTTTCCCTACCTGCTTCACCAATGATACGAGTTCTAACACGGAAAGTTCTTCAGATGTATGCGCCCCTGCCGCGTGTGTGATTTTCTCCTCAACCACCGTACCGTCTATATCATCGACACCAAAAAGGAGGGATAGCTGGGCGATCTTTTCCCCCAGCATGATCCAGAAGGCTTTTATATGGTCGAAGTTATCAAGATATATCCTTGATATTGCAAGAGTTTTCAGGTCATCAAGGGCAGAGGTGAATCCCTTGGCGATTTCCGTGTTTTTCGGGTGAAACGCCAGGGGAATAAAGGACTGAAACCCCCCCGTCTCATCCTGCAGGTCTCTCAGGAGAGCGAGGTGCGCCACCCTGTGCTCGTACTCTTCAACATGTCCATACAGCATGGTGGCATTGCTTCTTATCCCCATACCGTGAGCTACCCTCATCACTTCGAGCCACCTCTTTCCAGGGATCTTCTCCGGACAGATCTTCTCCCGTACTTCCTCTGAAAATATTTCCGCCCCTCCCCCGGGGAGGCTTCCCAGACCCGAATTCTTCAGCCTGGTGAGGACCTCTTGCAGGCTAAGTTCCGATAATCTCGTGAAATAATCGATCTCCACCGCTGTAAAAGCCTGGATGTGAATGTGAGGAGCGATAACTCTGATAGACCTAAGCATCTCCAGATATTTCTCGAAGGGCCAGCTGGGATGGAGCCCCCCGACGAGATGTACCTCCGTTGCCCCCTGTCTGGCCCCTTCTTCCGACTTCGATACAACCTCTTCCAGGGTCATCTCATAGGCGAGGGAATCGTCTTCATCTTTGCTGAAGGCGCAAAACTTACACCTGTTTACACAAATATTCGTGGGGTTGATATGCCTGTTGACGATGAAATATGCCTTCTTTCCATTTTTTCTCTCATTTGCAACCGAAGCGATCTCTCCCAGGGAATAGATATCACCCTTATTGAACAGATAGAGGGCGTCATCATCGTCGATCCTTCCCCCCTCGTTCACCCTGCTGGAGATTGTTCTCATCCTTGAATCCATCGATACCACCCCTGAAAAGTTGAATTTTTCCCTTCTCTTCCAGTCTCTCTCCTGGATTCTCCGGAAGAATTATTTGAAAGGTTACACCTTCCCCCACCCTGTTATCAAGGTTAATCAGTCCGCCATGCCTCTTTACGATCGTATGAACAATGGGAAGCCCCAATCCTGTTCCGCTTGACCGGGTCGTGAAAAAGGGGTTGAACACGTTTCTCACTACATCCTGGGGAATCCCTCCCCCCGAATCGGATAACACTACTTCCACCCCCTTGAAGGGATCGAGAACCGTCGACGTGGAAACTTTCAGGACGCCACCCTTCTCCTCCATGGCCTGACTCGCATTGGTGATGAGATTCCAGAACATCTGTCTCAGTTGATCCGAATCGGCCTGTATTAAAACTTTCTCGGGCACGAAGGATTCTTCCACTCTAATCGAACTGTCCCGAAAATCCTCCTTGAAGAGTGAGAGAACCTCTGATAGGAGAGTTTCCACGTTTACCGGTGAATAGACAGGTTTCTTCTCACCGGAAAAATATAGAGTCTGGTTGATTACCCTCTCTAGCCGTTTGACCTCTTTCCGTATGACCCATGCGTAATTCGTAAGGGACTGCCCCTTGATATCCGCCTTCATTTCGGCGATTTTTTTCAGCATCCTGGAGGCAAACCCCCCAATTACCGTCAGGGGGTTTTTGATCTCGTGGGCAAGTTGGGCGCTCATCTGTCCCAGTGCCGCAAACTTTTCGCTCTGTATCAACCTGTCCTGGGTTCTCTGCAGATCGCCAAGTGTGTTCTCGAGGTTCTCGTAGAGTTCAGAGTTTTCGAGAGCAAGTCCCGCTTCAGAAGCGAACATGGTGAGAAGGTGTATGTCCTCCTCTGTCAACGGAGTGGACCGGAACATATTATCCACGAAAATGGCTCCCTTTACGGAACCTCTCACAGTAACGGGAACAACGATAAAATTCTCCGAGTGGATGGAGCAGAAGCTCTCCGGATTCTTGAGCACCTTACCGCACCCTCCGGTACAGTTCACGGGCTTCCCCTCGAGGATAGCCTTGGAGATGATGCATCGATCCTCTACATTGAGAAACACCTTCAGGTTCTCGATCTGTTTCCAGAACTTCTCCCTGATTCGATCCAATTCCTCCTTTCCCTTCCCGCTCTTCTCGACTCGTTTGAAAAGCTTGTCCATTTTACGTGCATCACTTTTCTTTACAGGGCCAAGGGCGACCTTCGGCTCCAGACAGAGGCCGTCTTCAGACAGTAGAAGGAGTATGGCTCTGGAGTAGTCAAACCCGGAGGGAGAGGTGAGGTGATCCATCATAACCTTGAGTAGCCGCTCGGTCTTTATGGTTGACATGAGGGCTCTCGCAACATTGTAAAGCGTTTTAAACTGCCTGACTTTCATCTGGTTCTTACTTGCAAGATCGGATGCCTCTCTGAACATCCGCACATTCTCGATTACGTTTCCCAGAAGAGTTGATATTGTCTGAATGAGATTGAGCGATTCATGGTCGAAACCATCGTCTTTGGAGAAACGGTAAAAACTCATCACTCCAAGGGGCTTCCCCTTCGAAATTACCGGAACCCCGAGGTAGGAGGAAACATCTTTGCCCCTGAGTTCCTTGTAGAAATGTGAGTCTGCAGGAGTGTTGACCAGGATCGGTTTCCTCTCCCGCACAATATTTGCGACAATCTTCTTCCCGATCTTTTGAGGTTCTCTGTTCACTCCCTTTTCAATGAACCCCTCCTCAACATGGAGCCCGAAGGATCGTTTTTTCGAATCGTAAAGCCATATTGAGCAGCCATCGGCCCCTGCGACCCTCAAGCTCGTTCTTGCAACAAACGTGATAATATCGTTCAGCCTGAAGGAAGAGGTAATGGCCCTTCCGATCTCGTTAAGGGTGAGGAGTTCAGAAACCCTTTTCCTCGCATCCAGGTATAGCCTGGCGTTCCTTATTGTTCCTGCCACCTCGACGGATACCGTCTTCAGCAGGGACTTTTCCCAGTTTGTGAATTTCCGAACCTTTACACTGGAAAGGTTCATGGATCCATACAGGTAGACGTCATCCTTTATTGGAACAGAGTAGATGGATGAAAAACCTTCCGTTTCAGGGGGTACAAGAGAAACACCCTGAGGGATTTTCTTGAGGTTTTCCACGAAGAAAGGCTGCCTCTTCCATGCGGCTATCCCGGACACTCCCTCTCCAAGTTTCACCCTGAACTTCTGCCTGCTGGATTCCTCGATAGATATACATGACGAGACCCAGGGCTCCAGGAAGAGAGACCTGGGAGGGAGTTTATAGATAGTCACGCAATCGAGATCCATTTCCCTGGAGATAATATCGCAGACAAACTTCAGCCTATCCTCGATTATAATGTTTGAGTTGGATACTTCCACGATACGTGAAAGTATTTCAAGGGTAGAGTCGGTATCCTTATCCATCAGATCCTTGCA
>CAYSOQ010000080.1:0-6113 GCA_964432685.1 uncultured bacterium | reverse complement strand
CGCCCGTTTCGAAAAAGTATGTACCCCATTCGGGCCTGCTTTTCACCTGCACCCTCATGATCCTTCACCAGCATATAGATCTATACGCCCCGAATAGAGGGGAAAACGCAGACAGAGGCTTTTCACCTCTTCCTTCACGCCCCAAGTTATTTTATCATTCCCAAGGTTGGAAAGGACCTTCGAGATCAAATTTCCGATCTCTTCCATCTCATCTTCCCTCATACCCCTCGATGTAATGGCTGGAGTTCCGATACGGATCCCGCTTGTAATGAAAGGGCTCCTGGCCTCGAAGGGAATTGTGTTTTTGTTGACCGTGATTCCTGCCAATTCCAGGGATTCTTCCGCCTCCTTACCCGTTATGCCTGTTTCTGTAAGGTCTACCAGCATCAGGTGGGTATCTGTACCGCCTGCTACCAGGCGGAATCCCTTTCCTTTTAGAGTTTCTGCGAGCTTCCTGGCATTCTTCACGATCTGCCGCTGGTACTCCTTGAAGTGTTCGCTCTGGGCTTCTTTAAGAGCCACCGCCTTTGCCGCAATTATATGCATGAGGGGGCCCCCCTGGGTTCCCGGGAAGATGGAACTATTCACTTTTTTCCCGAACTCCTCTTTGCACATGATCAGTCCACCCCGCGGTCCCCTGAGAGTCTTATGGGTCGTCGTAGTGACAAATTCGCAGTGTGCCATTGGTGACGGGTGGAGACCCGTTGCGACAAGACCCGCAATGTGTGCAATATCGGCCATAACCATGCAGCCCGCTTCGTCCGCTATCTCCCTGAATTTTTCAAACTCCAGGGTCCTGGGATATGCACTCGCCCCAACTACAATAAGTTTCGGTTTGTGAGCCATTGCAAGGCTTCTCAGCTCTTCAAAATCAACCGTCTCGCTTTCCCTGTCCACCCCATATGAAACGACATTGAAGAGCTTCCCGGAAAAATTTACCGGGGACCCGTGGGTAAGGTGACCCCCGTGGGATAGGTTCATCCCCAGCATCGTGTCCCCAGGTTTCATAACGGATAGATAGACTGCCATATTCGCCTGGGAGCCAGAATGGGGCTGAACATTTACATGTTCCGCATCAAAAAGTTCTTTCCCTCGAGAAATCGCAAGTGATTCCGCGATATCAACGTACTTGCAGCCGCCATAATACCTTTTGCCAGGATAGCCTTCAGCGTACTTGTTCGTCATCACAGATCCGCATGCCTCCAGGACCGCCTCGCTCACGAAATTTTCCGAAGCAATGAGCTCGAGAGTGTAGACCTGCCGCTCCGTCTCCTCCCGAATGGCGTCCCAGATTTCAATGTCCACCTTCTTGAGATATGACATCAATCCCCTCCAGTCCGGTTATGTCCCCTGGCTTCAAGTTTTTTCATCTTGTCTATTCTCATCTTGTGCCTTCCACCTTCGAAGGTTTCATCCAGGAAAGCATGAAGGTACTTTCTTGCCTCTTCGTGGGACATGGTGCGACCCCCGAACACGATTACATTCGCATTGTTGTGAAGCCTTGCATACCTTGCGGCAGCCTCGTTGTAAAGAAGGGCCGCCCTGATACCCTTGACCTTGTTGGCCACCATACACATTCCCAGCCCCGTTCCGCACACGAGGATCCCGAGGTCCCCATCACCTTCGGCAATTTTTTTGGAAACAGATTCCGCATAATCAGGATAGTCTACACGGGTTTCCGTTTCAGGGCCCATATCCTCAACTTCGAACCCTTCACCTAAGAGAACGCCTTTCAAATCCTCTTTGAGATCGAATCCGGCGTGGTCACTCCCGATTACGATATTTTTCACGGTCATTTCGGAGTTCCTCAAACACATTTTTTGAAAACGAGAACTCCATTCGTTCCACCAAATCCGAATGAGTTCGAAAGAGCAATGTTCACCTCTTTTGGACGGGGGCCTTCCGAAACATAATCGAGATCACACTCTGGATCCTCCGTTTCCAGGTTTATGGTGGGAGGGAGAACCCCCCTCACCATTGAGAGGAGAGTGTATACTGCCTCCACCGCACCTGCCGCCCCAAGAAGATGCCCCGTCATTGACTTGGTGGAGCTCACAGGTATATCAAAGGCTCTCTCACCAAAAACCGTTTTAATGGCCATCGTCTCATAAAGGTCGTTGTAGTAGGTGGAGGTGCCATGTGCATTTATATAATCCACCTCATCCGGGGAAACCCCTGCAGATTTGAGCGCCTCCATCATGCATCTCGCCGCTCCCTCACCACAGGGGGCGGGTGCAGTAATGTGGTGGGCATCCCCGGTTGCGGCGAACCCTATGACTTCACCGTAAACTGTGGCACCCCTCTTTCTCGCAAACTCATATTCTTCCAGGACGAGAATTGCCGCCCCTTCTCCCATAACAAAACCGTCCCTTTCCTTATCGAAGGGCCTGCTCGCCTTTTCAGGATCATCATTTCTCTTTGACAGGGCCTTCATGGTACAAAAACCTCCCAACCCAAGTGGAGTAATTGTCGCCTCTGAACCCCCCGCAAGGATCGCATCAGCGTCTCCCCTCCGGATTACCTGGAAAGCTTCACCGATCGCGTGGGTAGCTGCTGCACATGCAGTTGTTATGGATATATTTGGTCCCTTCGCCCCGTACGCCATGGAGATCCGGCCGGGTGCAAGGTTCACTATGAGCATGGGGATGAAAAAGGGGCTGATTTTCCTGACTCCCCCCTTGAGGAACGCCTCGTGGTACCGTTCGATCGTCTCGAGTCCTCCCAGCCCGGAACCCATAAACACTCCAACCCTGTGAGCGAACTCCTCGGTAATAGCGAGGCCGGAATGCCCCATAGCCTCCTTTGCTGCGGCCATGGCCAGTTGGATGAACCTGTCCATCTTGCGTACATCTTTCTTATTGATATGATCTGCCGGATCGAAGTTCTTTACTTCCCCAGCGACTGTTGTGGGGAAACCCTCGATATCAAATCTCGTAATCGTGTCGATACCAGATTTGCCCTTCATCAAGCCATCCCAGTTATCCTGGACAGAATTACCTATTGGGCTGATTATTCCGAAACCCGTGACAACGACTCTGCGCATTGTGCCTCCAGCTGGCTTACTGCTGTGTTTCTATATATTGGATTGCATCTTTGACCGTTTTGATCTTCTCCGCGTCTTCATCAGGAATCTCTACATCGAATTCCTCTTCCATGGCCATGACCAATTCCACTACATCCAGAGAATCTGCACCCAGGTCCTCAATAAATGACCCTTCGATAGGAATCTCTGATATTTCCTTCCCGAGCTGGTTTGAAATGATTTCTTTCACCTTTTGTGCCACAGACATAATTCCACCTCCCCATTATTTATCATTATCATGAAATATAATTACATGTACATTCCACCATTTACACCTATTATCTGGCCTGTAATATAACCCGCCTCATCGGAACAAAGATACAACACGGCATTGGAAATATCCTCAGGCTCGCCGAAACGACCGAGGGGGATTCCATTTAGATATTCGCCCTTCACGTTTTCGGGCAGGGTTTCGGTCATCTCCGTCAGGATAAACCCTGGTGAGACGGCATTTACTGTAACGCCCCGCTGGGCTACTTCCCTGGCAATCGATTTTGTAAACCCTATGATCCCCGCCTTCGATGCGGCATAGATAGATTGGCCTGCGTTGCCCATCTCCCCCACCACCGAAGTTATATTCACTACCCTCCCCGAACGATTTTTTATCATACTTTTTACCACACTTTTTGTACAGTTAAATACACCTTTAAGGTTCACTCCTATAACTCTGTCAAAATCCTCCTCCTTCAACCTCATGAGAAGGCTGTCTCTCGCGATACCCGCATTGTTAACGAGTAAATCGACTCGTTTTCTTTCCCCCAATATGCCCTTGACAGTCTCTTCCACTTCTTTCGTGTCCGCAACATTGCATTTCATGACTGACCCATCCCCACCAAGCGCCCTGATCATCTCGAGGGTCTTCTCAGCCTCCTCAACACGTGTACTATAAATAACGTTAACAAAAGCCCCCTTCGAAGCTATCTTGATGGCAATATCTCTACCTATACCTCTGGACCCACCGGTCACCAGGGCAACTTTCCCCTCGAATTTCATTTGGACTCCTCCATTATCCTCAATTTAGAACCTTTTCCAGCTTTTCCACATCATCCATAGAGCCGAAAGAGGCAATCTTCCAGCCCTTGAGCATCCTCCTCGCAAGCCCTGTGAGAACTTTTCCGGGTCCTGCCTCTATGAGCACACCTCTCTCCTGGGAGAAAAATTCCATCGTCTCTTCCCACTTGACAGGGGAATATATCTGTCTTTCGAGGGAAAGTGGTATCTCTTCCTCCCCCGGATAAGGTCTCGCTGTCAGATTAGCCACTACTGGGAAGAGAGGACGTTTTAGAGACATATCCTTTAGAAGGGGACTGAGCCTTAATGCTGCAGGGCCCATCAGGGAACTGTGGAAAGGGGCGCTAACTGAGAGCTCAACGGCGCGCCTGGCACCAAGTTTCTTTAATAATTTCATTGCCTTCCTCACGGGATCCGCATTCCCTGAAATTACGATCTGGCCAGCACCATTCAGGTTTGCAATTTCGACGGTCCCTCCCACCTTCTCACACACTCCTTCCACGTCCTCCCGTGACATTCCTATGATAGCCGCCATGGCCCCGTCTCCTGGGGGGACTGCCTCCTGCATGAAAGCCCCCCGCCGTTCTAGAACCCTAACCGCCTCATCAAACTCAAGGGCTCCCGCACAGACAAGGGCAGAATATTCTCCCAGGCTGTGACCGGCACTCATCACCGCATTCACGTGAAATTCCCTCTTTAAAACCTGGAATGCCGCCATGCTCACTGAAAAAATGGAGGGCTGGGTATATCTCGTAAGGCGAAGTCTCTCTTCGGGCCCGTTAAAACATAGGTCCGCTACGTCCATTCCGAGGGCGTGGGAGGCCTTTTCGAACAGTTCTCTTACATAAGGGAAGGTTTCATACAGGTCCCTTCCCATGCCCACATACTGGGATGCCTGTCCGGGAAAAATAATCGCCGCATCCATTTGAAAACCTCTAAGCCCTCACGAGAGCGGCTCCCCACGTGAGTCCAGCTCCAAAGGCTGCAAGGAGGAGAAGATCCCCCTTCTTGAAAGCACCCAGCTGATGGGCCTCAGCCAATGCGATTGGTATGGAAGCCGCAGAGGTATTCCCATATTTAGACATGTTCATGTACACTTTTTCTTCAGGGATTTTAAGCCTCTTCCCCACGGCTCCGATTATCCTCTTGTTCGCCTGGTGAGGAATGAATAAATCCACATCCTCAATCGTTACTCCCCCCGTCTCCATAACCTCTCTTGAAACCTCAACGAGTTTGTTGACTGCCTTTTTAAACACCTCGTTTCCCGCCATGGTAATGTACATTCCCTTTTCATCTCCGCCGGGCTGGTGTACAGTGCTGGCAGTTCCCCAACCGGGAGCATAAAGTAGTTCCCACATAGAGCCATCGGAATGGATCTTTGAAGCGAGGACACCTTCCCCTTCTTCTCCCTTCCCCATGACTACTGCTCCGCACCCGTCACCGAATAATATGCAGGTTCCCCTGTCTTCGAAATTTGTGATGAGGGAGAGAATCTCGGAACCGCAGACAAGGAGGTTTTCGGCTGCTCCCGTCTCAATAAAACGCCGCCCAATATCGAGTGAATAGATAAAGCCAGAACAGGCGGCCTGAAGATCAAAAGCGAATGCGCCAGGTGCGTGAAGCCTCTCCTGGAGGAAACATGCAGTTGAAGGGAAGCTCATGTCAGGAGTAACTGTACCTACGATGATCCCATCCAGTTCCTCAGGATTGATCCCGGCTTCTGCGATCGCTTGCTCGGTTGCATGGAAGGCCATTTCAGAATTCGAAACACCTTTCTCACAGATTCTCCGCTCTTTTATCCCCGTCCGCTCGGTAATCCAATCATCTGATGTCTCCACAATCTTCTCAAGATCCTTGTTCGTCAATATTTTATCAGGAACACTGAATCCATACCCCTTGAATACTGCAGCCATTTTACCCTCCAATGCCCTTATTCTATCCCCACATTTTCCATAGATATTTTTTCATGCGCTCCCTCGACCTTATTCCGGATCTCCTCTTCGAGGCCGAGTGTATGGAG
>CAYSOQ010000079.1:0-6174 GCA_964432685.1 uncultured bacterium | reverse complement strand
GCGACGGATCTTCATTTTCTCACGAGGTCCAGTGTAGTTATCGATGAGGTAGACACGGATAACTGGGGCATCGGGGGGGAAACGGTTACTGCAAGAAGGCGGTAACTTCCATCAAACGCTTTTCATACCTTTTCCTCAATCGGGGCTTGAAGGAGTGATAATAACTGAGGGGCTTGTCCTGGAGGCGATCCAGGATCTTCACAAAGAGGTCGATATTTGTCCTGTCGTTCATCGCCTCAGAAGGCGACACTCCAAGTTTTTCCAGCCAGAAACGGTTAATTTGCATCACTCCGTAATCATTCCCGGACCGTATCCTTCGGAAGTCGCTCTCAACCTTTCCAATAATAAGAAATGTCCTGATAGGGATGCCGCTTTTCCCTGAATATTCCAGAAAGAGGGAACCAAGGTGCCGGGCCCGCTCATCGCTAACGTAGGGGGACGCCTCCCTGATGGATCCGGATACTTCATTGAGTGAGCTGTTATACTCCTCTATTCGCTTTAAAATCTCCTCAGCCATGATCGCCTGCCGTTTACGTTCCACGTTCATTTTTCCAAGTTGGAAGCATGCCACAAGGGTGAGAATAATGACACAGACGCTCAATATGGGGACTATTACAATAACCTTTTCTGAGAATCTTCCCACGTCTACTCCTCCACTATCCATGGTCTCCCTTTACGAGATACCTGGTACATATACAGGCAATTTTCATACCCTTATATATTTAGATGAAATTTCAATATGTTACGTTTCAAGGGAAGAAAAACTGGATAAAGGAGGTGTCCGAATAGACTATTTATTGCCCAATATTGGTAAATATTTACTTATTTTTAAGGGGTGGGTATTATTTTTCCTCTTTATGGGTCATTCGGTAGGTTAGTCTCCCCCGTTCCTCTCTCATTTGGAAGCGGGAAATGTGATTTATTTTACTTCCCCCCCAGGGGGAGGAAGGGACCCGTGATGGAGGGGTTTTTTCCCGAACATGGGCCGCGGGGGGTGGAGGAGGTGGTCCGCGAGGGCTTTCCTCTCTTCAGGGGTAAATTTCTTCGCCAGATCTTTCGTCGCATCTGATAAGTGTTTCATCATGCGCCCCCGGAGCTCATGGATTTTATCCACTTCCACCTGGTAGGCATCTTCGTCGAACTCAGGCGCTGACATTACCGCCACGATTCTTCTACGGGAGGCACGTATCTCCTCGTACACATCCCGGTTCCCCTCGTATACTTTCCTCAAAGTGTCGAGAAAGAGGGTTTTTTTTGCAGGAGGAAGATGCCTTGCAAGCCTCCTGACACGGCGTTCCATAATTTTTCCTGTCCTCCCCCTGTGAGATATGTGCCCCATCACCAGGCCGATGAAGAGAAAGTTAAGGAGCACTGAGATTGTTAGCAATATCTTCACCTTCTTGCTCATATTACCTCCCCGTCATACTGGAGAAACTCTCCCATGGAAACCGTGTACAGGGGAGAGGCAGGTGTCTCCCCAACCCCCTTGTATCCGATGGCAAAACCCGCCACGGTAACGAATATTATCAGGGCACCCGCGAAGGCTGCAGCCCTCCTTCCCAGGCTGAATTCTGAGAACAATTCCTTTAGGAACGAACCTTTCCCTGGCGAATGTGACTGGCGGGCCTTACGGGAGGCAGCAATTATCCGGTCCGCCAGATCAGAAGAAGGATCCTCGAAGCTTATACCCCGGAGAATCCCTTCAAACCGGTTCTCACTTTCAAGAAGTTCCCGCAACTCGGTGCTGACTGTGAGGCCATGGCGATATTCTTCCCGGATTTCCTCCGGCCAACTCTCCAGCTCTGCCCCGTAAAGTGCGAGGTATTTTTCAAATCTGCTCTTTTCAGATGACATTACAACTCTCCAACACCGTGTTCCTTAACCCTCTTTTTAAGGGTAATCTTCGCCCTCATGAGAAGGGACTGTAACGCCTTGAGGTTCACCCCCATGACTTCAGAAGCCTCCCTGTTGCTCAGCCCCTCGAAGAAGCAGAGGGTCAACGCCAGTTGCTGTCGCTCAGGAAGCTCCCCGATGAGCCTATCAATCAGATCCTTTTCATTTAGCCTATCCATAATTTCATCCTGCCTGGGACCTTCCCCTGCAGGGTAGTTCTCATCTTTGATCGAAAGTGGCCTCTTCTTTCTGTTCAGGTCAATACAGAGATTCGTTACTACCCGGTAGAACCAGGTGGTAAATTTCACACCCTTTCCTTCCCTGAAGAGAGTGGGGTTTTCCCAGATTTTCAGAAAAGCTTCCTGCACGATATCCTCCGCATCGTCCTTGTTGAAGAGCATACGGTAGGAGACTCCGTAAAAGCGTTTACCATGTCTCTTCACCAGTTCTGAAAAAGCATCATGGCCACCTTCCCGTATCGCACCAAGCAGTTCCTCATCCCTTAGCATGTCCCACTTCGACACCATACCACCCTGTCCCCTTCTGCCTGCGTATCCATAACGAATAGGGGTCCGTGAGGATGGGGAAACCCCACCCTCACTCAAGGATACAACCAGTAGAGCCCCTGTCAACGGCCATGCGTGCGGCCATGATGCCTTTTTCCCTTATGGGGGATGAGCTTCACGAGGATCTTCCTCTCTTCGGGTGTAAACTTTTTCGCAAGTGCTACGATCGCTTCTTCCATATCTTTTCTGGCATTCCCCTTCAGACTATGAATATCGTTCATCTTCTTCCTGAAGAGAGCCTCGTTGAAATCGGGAGCAACGAAGATATCCTTCAGTTCATTGTGAAGGGCCCTCACCTGTTCCCGTATTCCCCTTGTCTTCTGCCTAACTTCTCTCATGGTTTTATGATAAAGCATTTCCTTCTCCTCGGGGAGCTGCGACAGGAGTTCCTGCCTGTTCATCCATCCCTTGTGTTTCCCTTGTCCCCTTTCACCTATGGCCAGAGAAGCTGTCCCGGCCATCATCACAGCCACGAGAATTATCAACATTATCCTTTTATTCATGGGTATTTCCTCCTTTCAGCCTGTTTTTTCCATATAGGTACCTACATATATTGATACGTTCCAGGAAGAATAAGTCTCCGTTTTTTTCCCACAGGTGAAATTTCCCGGAGGAAGGGACGACTAAGATATGAACGCGCATCTAAGCAGCGTACTTGACTGGAGAGAAGGAGTGGGTCCCACCCCCCCCCAAACCACTCCTTCCTCTTCTTCACTTTCCTCAATGCCTTCATTATCTACTCTAATAGTCCGGTTATCCCTTTATCCCGCCTTCATCCCTGGGGTAAAATGATTCGAAGGAGGGCCCGTAAAGGCCCGGGATTGCGAGGTGTGTGTATATGAAAGTTATGATCGTCGGGGCGGGGAAAAAAGCAAGAGAAATCCTCGATAGGTTGGGGCACTCATGGATTGTTACACTTGTTGACCGGGACAGGGAGAAACTCGAACTGATGGGAAAAAGATACGACCAGGTGACGAAAACCGTCGAAGGGGACGCATCCAGTAATCTCATACTATCGAAAGCCGGGATTGAAGATCAGGAGTTCGTCGCGGCTGTCACCAACAGGGATGATGTAAATCTGGAGGTGTGCAGGATGGCGAAAGAGGAGGGGGTAAAACAGGTAATTGCCGTGGCGAGTGACAGCAGGAATGTGAAGAAATTTGTGGATCTGGGAGTTCGGGTAGTTTCAGACAGTTTTCTCGTGGCAAGGGAGGTGCAACTATACTTTGAGAATCCCCAGATATCCGTGAGCACCATCGGAAAGGGAAAGGGCGAAGTGATGGAGATCGAAGTCACGAGAAACGCTCCGGTTGTGGGAAAGAAGATTGGGGAACTCGGATCAAAAAACTGGATGATAGCCGCTATCCAGAGAGGGGATGACCTCATTATTCACCACGACCACAGTGCTACCATCGAAGCGGGAGACAGGGTGACTGTAGTTGGCCATGAGGACCTTTACCACGCTATCTACCACATATTCAAGCTCGACCAGCCCTCCTTTCCTCTACGGTACGGCCAAAATGTTCTACTGTCGGCAAAAAACTTGAGTGATATAGACTCCACTCTCCACGAAGCCACCTATCTGGTGAGAAACACAAAGGCACAGAAAGTCACCATTTTCGTCCCCGGGGAAATAGGGGAAAGCCTCGAGGGGAAATTTGGATCCGTCGAGGAGGGGACAGAGATCGAGATCCGCATTGTAGAAGGGTCCTACGACGAGGAGGTCACCACAGCCAGCGTTGGAGAGAGCGTGGGCTGCGTTCTGACCCCACCCGTATCCTCAAGCAAATTCCTCTGGATGTTCGGTAAGGAAAAGATCATGTCCCTGGCCCGGGACCTTGGCGCACCCCTTGTTATCTCTCGTGGAAGCCTCCCATATCAGCGCATCCTTGTCCCATATAACGGAACGAGAGACTCTGCCATGGCACTCGAAATCGCCCATGACATTGCATCGCAACTTGATGGGGAAATCTCCATTATCGTAGTGTCTGAACCAGGCTTCATCCGCGGGGATGAGCCCGCAAACTGGGCCGTACAGGCTTTAGACCATGCCAGAGAAATATCACGGATCTACCGGATCCCAATCAAGGAGATCAGGCGCAAGGGGAACCGGGCCAAAGAGGTGATCAAGGTCTCATCCTCTTTTGACCTCCTGATCATAGGGGCCACCTCTGGAGATGCCCCTTTCCTGAAACCTGAAGTGGGAGAACTGATTGCAGGTGAGAGCAGCTGTTCCGTCATAATCCTTCCCAGTTCAGGTTAGCCACACATCACTTCGCAGGCTAGGAGTAGAAGGGAAGATATGCATATCGACCAGGCTTTATCACTCATGGTAATCTCCCTCGCCGCGGTCCTTCTCCCGAACCTCGCATCGCGCATGAAAGTACCCGCCGTAGTGGCGGAAATTCTCTTCGGCCTGCTAATCGGGAAGAGCCTCCTGAATATCCCTATCAGTGATGAGTGGATCCGCATCTTAGCCGAGATCGGGTTCCTCCTCCTCATGTTCCTCGCAGGTGCGGAAATCAATTTTTCAGTCCTTGAAAAGCAGAAATCTTCCAATTACATCTTCCTGGGCGCCCTCTTCCTATTCACCTTCATCCTCTCCCTCGTTTGCGCCATTTTTATGGGTAGGGGTGTGTTTCTTGCGTTGATCCTGTCGACCACTTCTCTCGGGCTGGTATTCCCTGTTCTCTCAGACTCGGGGATAACAAAGACACTTTACGGGCAGAATATCCTCATCTCCGCGATACTTGCCGATTTCGCTACATTTTTCGGCCTGACCTTCTACCTTCTCTTCACCAGGTACGGCCTTTCATGGAGATTGTTCGTCCCCATCCCCGTGTTCATATTTTTCACAATCTTTCTTTGGGCAGGAAGGTTCTGGGTCTGGTGGAACCCCGCAAAGGCAAGGGTACTCCTGGGAGATTCCGGGTCCAAGGAACTGGGAGTCCGGTTCTCCATAGCGCTCCTTTTCATATTCGTAGCCCTCTCTGGAATTGCAGGCCTGGAACCTGTACTCGGTGCTTTCATGGGAGGTTGCATCCTCTCCTTTCTATTTCGGGAGAAGGAGAAGCTCGATGAGAAACTCTCCTCCATCGCCTACGGGTTCCTCATACCAGTATTCTTCATCAGGGTGGGGATTCAGATGGACATTACATCCATTTTCAACCCTGAGGCTCTCCTCTTCCTCACCAAACTTCTTGGAGCTGCCCTTATCGTAAAAATCCTCCCCTCCCTTCTCTTCATTTTTAAAAGGGTCCCCTTCCGGTATTCACTCGCTGCTGGAGTCCTTCTCTCATCCCGCCTGAGCCTCATCATCGCAGTTGCTGCCATCGGTTTGAGGGAAGGGTTCATCAGCCACGCCACGGCGGAAAGTATTATATTCCTGGCCCTGGTAACCTCCGTTCTGGGTCCCACTGCCTTTAAGCGTCTCGTACCTAAAGAATAGTTCTGAATTCCTAGTTCTGAATTCCTAGGAAAACCGTAACTGAAACAACTGGTTGTTCAAAGTTCAAGGATCAAAGTTCAAAGGAAAACCTGGAATTAATAAAACTTCGTTTCTTAAAACTTTATTCAATGAAACTTGTGTTGATTGAAACGATCAGTCTTCACCACCAGGGCTTTTTCTGGGAACTGGGAACCGGGAACCGTTTATTTCTGGGAACTGGTTTGTTCTGGAAACCGGGAACTGGGAACTGGAATCTAATCGGTAAGG
>CAYSOQ010000078.1:0-6198 GCA_964432685.1 uncultured bacterium | reverse complement strand
TTCAGCTTGATTAAGGTTATTGCAGGAAAGAGAGCGCTCGTGATGCTTCCCTCCCCCGAGACCCTATCAGAAGCCCTTCGGAGTGCAGATCTTCTGGTACTCTCGATCCTCGTCCCCGGTAGGGCCGCCCCCAGGATCATATCCCGGGAAATGGTTGCCTCCATGAAGAAGGGAGCATGCATCGTGGACATCAGCATAGACCAGGGTGGCGCATCGGAAACTTCACGGGCCACCACCCACACCGACCCCTACTACCTGGAAAACGGCGTAGTCCACTACTGTGTATCCAACATTCCCGCAGCGGTCCCCCTGACAGCCACCATGGCGCTTACGTCCGCCACACTCCCCTTCATTTCCCGCATCGCCTTAGAGGGAGTAGTGGAGGTTATTAAACATTCCTCTTCCCTATCTCTCGGGCTCAACACATTCCACGGAAAGGTGACATGCAGGGGTGTGGCTGAAAGCCTGGGAAAGGAATATTCCCCACCGGGGGACCTGGTTTGACCCCATCCATTTCTGGACTCCCGCAAATATTCCAATCTCGCTTTGACATCCTTTTCTCAGATAGTATATTATTGATTGCTTTGAAGTAGTTTCTTGCATTTGAACTCAGACCACTTCAATTACCAGGGAGGGCACGATGGCTGTAAAAGTAGGGATAAACGGGTTCGGCAGGATCGGAAGGTCCTATCTAAGGATTGCAATGAAAAGCAGAAAGGTGAATGTAGTAGCTGTGAACGACCTCACAGACGCAAAAACACTCGCTCATCTCTTCAAATACGACTCGGTTCATGGCACCTACCCGGGAAAGGTGAGCCATACGGATGATTCCATCATCGTCGACGGGAAGAAAATCAAGGTTCTATCTGAGGCCAACCCTGCGCAACTTCCCTGGAAAAAACTGGGAGTGAAGGTCGTCCTCGAATCCACAGGCCTCTTCCGCGACAGAAAAAATGCGGGAAAGCACTTGAAGTCCGGGGCTGCCAAGGTCATAATTTCTGCTCCCGCAAAAGATCCGGATATTACCATCGTCCTCGGCGTGAACAATGAAATGTACAACAAGAAAAAGCACAGGATCATATCCAACGCATCATGCACGACGAACTGTCTCGCCCCGGTAGTCAAGGTCCTCCATGACAATTTCGGGATAGAGAAAGGGCTCATGACTACAATCCACGCCTTTACGACAGACCAGAGGCTTCTCGACCTTCCTCACAAGGACCTGAGAAGAGCCAGGGCCGCCTCGCTCTCCATGATCCCCACGACGACAGGGGCTGCATCTGCAGTTACCCTTGTAATCCCGGAACTTACAGGGAAACTCGACGGAATGGCCATCCGTGTTCCCACTCCGAACGTATCGGTCGTGGATTTCACTGCCCAGACCAGAAAAGGAGTATCCATGGAAAAGGTGAACAGGGCCGTCCAGAAGGCCTCCAGAGGAAAACTCAGAAAGATTGTGCAGTACAGCGATGAGCCTCTCGTTTCCAGTGATTATAACCATTCCACCTATTCCGCAATATTCGATGCATTATCCACAAAAGTACTCGATGAAAACCTTGTCAAGGTCATAGCCTGGTACGACAACGAATGGGGTTACGCAAACAGGCTCTTTGACCTTACGGAATTCATCGCAGTATAGGGAGAATCTTCATGCGAACACCAGTCATTGCCGGCAACTGGAAAATGCACAAGAATGGGGCGGAAGCGAAAGAATTTGCGACGGACTTTTATCCCCGGGTTAGGGATGTGCAAGAAGTTGAAATCATTCTT
Organism: uncultured bacterium; assembly: GCA_964432685.1. Classification (GTDB taxonomy): domain Bacteria; phylum Desulfobacterota; class Deferrimicrobia; order J040; family J040; genus CAYSOQ01. Next base: position 4,428 of record CAYSOQ010000078.1, on the reverse strand, counting down.
GCCCCCCCCTACACTTCCATCCCATCCCTGGTGGGTGAGCTCGAGGGAACAAATATCAAAGTGGCTGCCCAGAATATGCATTTTGCGGATAAGGGTGCCTACACGGGAGAAATCTCGCCCTCCATGCTCTTAGAACAGAAGGTAACTCATGTAATCATAGGCCACTCGGAGAGGCGCCAATATTACGCTGAAACCGATGAATCGGTTAATCTCAAGGTAAAGGGAGCCATCTCCATCGGCCTCGTACCAATTTTCTGCGTGGGGGAAACCCTGGAAGAAAGGGAAAAGGGCGAGATGAAAAATGTCATAAGGATCCAGGTCGAAGAGGGCCTGAGGGGGGTCGGAAGTGATGATCCCTCTAGGCTGATTATCGCCTACGAACCTGTCTGGGCAATCGGTACAGGAAAAACCGCATCACCGGACCAGGCCCAGGAAGTTCACCATTTCATCAGAGAACTTCTCGGTGCCTTCATGGGAGCCCATAATTCTGCAATGATCCGCATTCTTTACGGTGGATCCGTAAAGCCCGGAAACATCAAGTCCCTCATGGGAAAGGAAGATATTGACGGCGGCCTTGTGGGAGGAGCGAGTCTCGACCCCTCATCCTTCGAGGAAATTGTGAAATTTTACGAATAGGAGGAATAATCAAGCAACATGTATCTCTTCGTCCTGATATTACACATCATTGTTTCATTCATTTTAATCGCCATCGTGCTTATGCAAACGGGAAAAGGTGCCGAACTCGGTGCCATGCTGGGAGGAGGCTCTTCCCAGACGATCTTCGGCCCAACAGGCCCAGCGGGGATGCTCGGGAAACTCACGGCGGGAGCAGCAATTATATTCATGATTACTTCTCTCACCCTGGCTTACATGAGCAGCAGCGCTCCGAGGAAGACCCTCATGGAGAATGTCCCGGCTGCGACCAGGCAGGAGGCCCCTGCGGCCAAACCTTCTATTCCTCCGGCTGCAATACCCCCCGTGAAGGCTCCACCTTCTCATCCGGCCAAATAGGTTTTTTCCAGGAAGGGCCCTTGTATCAACGGGGGAATCCTTTCATGAATTCCTTGCGAACTTTGACGGTGAGCTGATGAGCACGGCGGATCGGTTCAAGGATCCTGTATTTCCCCATCAACGCCCTGGCAAAGGATATGGAACATTCGATATCCGTCAAGTGCCCGGGAGAGACGAAGACCGGTTTGACTCCTTCCCTCGTGCGCAGAACCGTTCCCACCCTTTTCCTTTCATAAATAAGTGGAGAGTAAGATCCCTTCTCTTTACCAGGAGGACTGTATTCCCCCACAAGTTTCTTTTTCGCTACTCCAATGGTAGGAACCCCTTTCACGACACCCAGGTGGGATGCCAGTCCGAATCCCCGTGGATGGGCGATCCCGTGTCCATCGCAAATAATTAAGTCCGGATTCCCTTCCATTTTATTAAGTGAATCAAGGATAGTGGGAACTTCACGGAATGCAAGGTACCCCGGAATATATGGGAAGGTGGTTTCCCTCACGGTGTATACCTCTTCGAGGACCTCCATAGAAGGATATGAAAATAGCACCGCAGCGGAAAAGACATCTTCTCTTTTTCCAAGATAGGACACATCCACTCCACACAGGAGCATGACCCTCCTCTCGTCAAGGGGAGAAATTACAAGGCTTTTCCTCAACCTCTCCTGTTCTATCCTGGTTTTTTCAATAAGGGGGGATGCCATAGTGCTAAAAAAGCCCCACCGGGAGTGGGGCGTTCAGAAAATTTCCCTCTCCGCTCAGGGTACCCTGATGACATTTGTCGCCTGAGGGCCTTTAGGGCCATCAGAAATCTCGAATTCCACCTCATCACCTTCTCTCAAAGTTTTAAATCCGTCCATCCCGATGGCTGAGAAGTGGACAAAGACATCTGGACCATCTTCCTGCTCGATGAACCCGTAACCTTTTGAGTCATTAAACCATTTTACTTTACCTTTTGCCACTCTACGGCACCTCCTTTTTCTGTTAACAATGGGAATGGCCACCCTTTTAGCAACTGCGATAACCCGGAGATTATCAAGGAAGAAGGTAGAGTGTCAAGAGAAAGGGGGGTTTTAGATGAAACCTCTCCCGGTAAGTCGTGTTTAAAAAAACAACGACAGAAAAAGGAGGAATTCAATGAGAAAAATCGCAATTCTGTTAACCGCACTCTTTCTCACCACAGGGCTTGCCACTGCATCTCACGCCTTCGTACCCATCCACAAGCTACGGGTAACACAGCAGAAGAGAATCTATCATGGGATAAGGAGCGGCCAGGTCACGCCTGGAGAAGCCAGGCGCCTCGAGAAGGAACAGGCTCACATTGCCATATCTATACACCGGTTCAGGTCAGATGGGCACTACACCCCGAGGGAGCGGGTCAGGACCCGGAAAATGCTGAACCGATCTTCCCGTCACATTTACCGGCTGAAACATAATGGCCGACACAGGTAAGACCCCCCAGCATGCAGGGGGCATCCCGCCCCCTGCTCCCCCTCACACAAATTCTGGATGACAATAGGCCGCGATAAGGGTATTATCTCCTGAAATTGGTCCGGTTGGGCCTTCGACCGCGTCCCCTATTCACGAGAATCAGGGAATAGCGGAAATCCGTTGAGACATGGGCCTTTAATCTACCGTAACAGCGTACATCTCAGGATTTTGTATGGTTTATACACTTTTAGAGATAATAGGAACCTTCATTATGAAGGTAATATCGACTCTCGGCCTCCCGGGTATCGTATCCCTCATGGCCATCGAGAGTGCCTGCATTCCCCTTCCCTCGGAAGTCATCATGCCCTTCTCCGGATTTCTGGCCTCGAAGGGACGTTTTTCCCTCCTCGCCGTTTCCCTCGCGGGTACAGCAGGATGTCTCATCGGATCTATCCCCGCATACTACCTGGGGAAATATGGTGGGAGGCCTCTAATCGAAAAGTATGGGAAGTACCTCCTCATGAGCAATAGGGACCTGGATGTGGCCGACAGGTGGTTCAAGGACTACGGGGAAGCAACCATCTTCTTCGCCAGGCTCTTACCTGTGGTTCGTACTTTTATCGCCTTCCCCGCGGGGGTTGCGAGGATGAACCTCATTAAATTTTCCATCTACACCATTCTCGGCTCCTTCCCCTGGTGCTTCGGCCTTGCCTATGTAGGGTACCGCATGGGGAAGAACTGGCCACTAATTCGTGAATATTTTCACAAATTTGACCTCTTAATCGGAGGGGCCATCCTGGTGGGAATCATCTATTTTATCTACCGTCATTTGAAAAACCACTCGTAACAGAAGTTCCGCTTCAAATTAAGTTCGGACGAGAACCCTTGATTAGCGTGTCGGGGAGAGGGTTGTACACCTCCAGGATTGTCAGGTAAAAAGAGCGAGCACTTTCTTGTGGTATTCCTCCTCGTACTCCAGAAGACCGAAGAGCCTCTCCCTCCCCTCGACAAAACCGGCCTGAGTGCATTCTTCGCTCACTCTCTTCATATACAGGGCGAAAGATGTCCACGATCTGCTGAGATACCCCATATCCTCTATTAACCCGGAACTCTTCAATTGGGGGACAGAAGGGGAGATCCTGATAAGGAACTTCCTGAAGAGATTCCGGAAAAACCCACCGCCAGTCCCCCTCTTTTCAATGACCTGGTAGGCGAATCGGGCGACGAAATCGGGAGTCTCGCTTTCCGTGTACCAGCCGGGCATCTCAAAAGCTGCACGCATAATTCCTGCCAGGCCTGTATGAGTGTCCACGGGAAATATCATCTTACGTGAACAATTTACCAGCGCCTCAACGTACCCATCCGCACCGGGAAGACCCGGCGTCCCAGTGAGGACCGCCATGCAGTTCCCCATCTGGAAGGGGGGAACCGCCGATGCCCTGGAAACCTTGAGGCTTGCAAGGGGCACCTGCTGGACCTCAGGAAACTCTGAATCCGATAAGAGGGCAACATCTCCATCATATCCAGCGAGAACAACTCTGTGGCCTGAGAAGTGGGTGGTACTTCCGAAGTAATCGAGGTGCCAGATATCTGTGTTTATGAGTACTGGATGGCCCCTGTCCAGAGATTCCCTGCACTTTCTCCAAGCCTCTTCCGGGTCCATTTCCATTCTCTCGGTGTAATCGAGGCCCAGCCGCAGTGCAGCCACCTCCTCGAGATCAAGAGACCTGCCATGGATGGCGATATAGGGAGGCACGTCCTGTCTCGGAACGTAGATGAAGCTCAGCCCCTCCCCAAGGCCGAATAAGATCTCTTCAGGATAATCCCCTCCAAGAAAAGACACGATATTTTTTATGGCCGTCGACCCGCAATGGATGCCGGGGGCGTGTCTATACCCTTCCACCTTGATCGCTGCCGCCCGCATCAGGCATCTTCTCGCGGGTAATCCTACACACACGTGACTAACTATTAGTCACTCCAATCAGGCTGC
>CAYSOQ010000077.1:0-6213 GCA_964432685.1 uncultured bacterium | reverse complement strand
TCGGATCCTTTACGAAAAGTGAGAACACGGGGGGTGAGTAGCCGGTTTGAGTCATGTAAAGGACACGGTTTCCTCTCCGGGTCCTGGGGATGGATACTCTATCGAACCATAAAGAGCAAGCTTTATTCAGGGCAGACGTTTTCACAATGCTGGATCTTGCACTGCCTACTTCGAGAATGCTTTTCTTCAAGGATGTCAGCCCCTTTTCTCTCAGGGCCGAGACGGGGATGATCGGCACGTATGATGCGAACCGTCTTGCGTATTCCATATCTTCAAGACGCTCCCCCCGTTCTTCCATCCCGAGCAGATCGATTTTGTTTGCAGCTATGATGGCGCCGTTTCCCTCGTCGATTATATACCTCAAGATCTGAAGGTCGTGGTGAGTGAGCCCAATGGAACTATCCACGGTGAGGATGGAGATTTGGGACCTTTTTAGCCCCCTTATTGACCTGATCGACATAATCTTGTCTACCGGGTCAGGGGTCTTCATCTTCGGTTTGATTCCTGCTGTATCGACGAGAACGATCCTTTCCCCACCGAATGTGATTTTCGAATCGATTGAGTCGCGGGTAGTTCCAGGCTGGGGGCTTGCGATCATTCGTTCCTCCCCGATGAGGGCATTTGTAAGGGTAGACTTTCCCACATTGGGCCTACCCACGATGCTCACCATCCACGGCGTTCCCTCCTCTACTGATCCCTCCCCCCCTGCTTCGATCCTCTCGTATATTTCCTCCATTAGTTCCATTACACCAGTTCCATGTTCTGCGGAGATTTCAAGAATGTTGTCGACTCCCAGTTCGTAAACCTGAGACAGGGTATCCCTGTACCCCCTGTGGTCTATCTTATTCAACGCGATAAGAAAATCATTTTTAAGTTCCCTGAGGAGCTGCACCATGTCTGAATCGATGTATGTGACCCCATCTTTTCCATCGAGTACGAGGAAGACCAGATTTGACGATTCAAGGACCCGTATTACTTCCCCGGTTACGAGAGATTCGAGATCTCCATCCGGACGGGACATGTAACCACCCGTGTCAGTAATGATGAATTCCTTTCCTCTGAAGGTTACTTTCTCTTCAACGCTATCCCTTGTAATCCCTGGTCTTGCGAATGTGAGGGATTTCCGCCGCCCGATTATACGGTTGAAAAGAGTGGATTTCCCCACATTCGGTTTGCCCACGATTGCTACCTTAAATGTTTCACCCATCGAAACCCTCGTAAAAAGTTTTTACGTCCCGAATAGAAGCAGCACTCAGTAACCCATCTTTTTCAGTAGCCACTCTTTTCTCGTCCAACCTTTTTCCAATTTCACTCGAAGTTCGAGAAAGACTTTCTTTCCCAAAACCTCTTCCATCTCCCTTCTTGCCTCACTCCCAATCTTCTTGAGGACACTTCCCCCCTTCCCTATAACGATCCCCTTCTGGGATTCCCTCTCCACGTAGATCAGCGCCCTTATCAAAACAATCCCCTTCTCTTCCCTTTCCTTCATCTCCTCTACCATCACTGCGATACTGTAAGGTATCTCCTCTTTAAGCTGGAGAATAAGCTTCTCCCGGATAATTTCCTTGCAGTGGAACCGCATGGGTCGGTCGCTCAAATAGTCCTCAGGGAAGTATCTTGGGCCCTCAGGCAAAGCGGAGAAGATATACTCAACCACCTCTTCGATTCCGTACCCCCCCAGTGAATCTGTGTCGAAGATTTTCTCGAATGTATGGCGCTCTGAAAGCCAGCTTATAATGCTTTCCCTTTCCTCAAGGGTCATCCTGTCGATCTTGTTTATGACGAGAATAGCCTTTTTCTCTTTCCTCCCGAGTTCTTCTAATATTATTTCTTCCTCGTGGGGGAAGCGGAAGAGGTTCCTGTCCGTCATGTGTATAAGAAATTCACAATCATCCATGGCTGCGAAGGCTTCCTTCACCATTTTCTTGTTCAGGGGGGTTTTGGAATCGTGTATCCCCGGCGAGTCTATGAATATGATCTGCCCCCTTTTGTCGTTGTATATTCCTGAGATCCTGTCCCTCGTAGTCTGGGGCTTGTGGGTCACAATCGACACCTTTGCAGAAAGGAGCCTGTTGAGAAAAGTTGACTTTCCCACATTTGGTCTTCCTATGATAGGGATGAACCCCGATTTCAATGGAACCATGGATCTGCTCCCAACACGCTCGTAACGAGTGCACCCATTACGATAGGATCACTTAAGGGGAAGCAATGGATTTCCCCGCTACCGTCCACCCATTCAACCCCTTCGTCGCTCTTGTGAAATGCCACCTTCCCTTCGAGTTCCGGGTGGCGCGTCATAAGGAGATCCCGGTTCCTTCCCCCTATCCCGTTGAAAGAAGTTTCGAGGTTCTCAGAAATCAGGATTTTCCCCACATCATCCTCCCTCGTAAGGATTAAGTCCACGAGTATACTGAGTGCTCCGCCTTCACCTTCCTGCCTCAAATTCCTAAAGGAGGGACGGTAAAGGACCTCTCCCTGGTTCAAATCTATTTCGGAAAGTCCCACTCTCCCAATTCTTTTACCGAAGGCCATACAGTAGAGGACAAACAGGACTGCAGAATTAAAAATGTAAGAGTCAGGTTTCGGTGTAAACGACCCCATCTCGAATTCCTTCCCAAGAGAGGTACTGCGGAATATATTTAGTGGATAGAGGATTGCAAAATCCAGATCCTCCCGGAATACGTCTTCGAGTGTCTGAAGGAATGCCCGTCGTCCTTCGAGGGGAAGCCCGGTTAAGAGTTGAACCCCCGTGGTGATACCTGTTCCCTTAAGAATCCTCAATGCCATTATCGCTTCTTCCCGTGAATAGTCTCTACCGGCCCTCTTAAGAACCGCTTCGTCAGTGGATACGACACCCACTTCCACGGTTGAAATATTCCATTCAACCAATTTATCACTCCCCCATTCGAGCAGTGACCTGGGTGTCGCTGATACTCTCAATGGAAAAGTCTGTCCCATGCTTTTTAGGGTAATCTCTTCCATACGCGAAATGATTGAACTTAGAGAATGGTCGGGAAGGTTCAGGGGGTCTCCCCCATATATGGCCACTTCATCGGGGAAAACTCTGAATTTATTCGCCTTCTCGCGGAAACTGTTCATTCCCTGTAAATTCTCCCCACCTCCGTATGTTAGAGCTCTCTGATCACAGAAAGAACAGTTCTTTGAACATCCAGTGTGTGGAAGGAAGAGGGGGAGAATGACCTTCCTACTCTTCATTGATTGATTCCCATAATTTCGATGCGGCATCCTTTTCCGCATCTTTCTTAGAGTTTCCATTCCCCGTTGCACTCCCCACCCCTGTAACATTGACTGAAACCGTGAAGTTTTTATCATGCTCCGGCCCAGTGGAATAGAGAAGAGAATATGCCGGGAGGGAGATATTCTTCTTCTGGCACCATTCCTGGAGAACTGTTTTATGGTCCACTTCTCTTTCTGAGATCTCATCAACACTTGATAAAAGCGTAATTTCAACAAAGGACCTGGTTGGAGGGAGCCCCCCATCCATGTACATGGCACCCACAATCGCCTCGTAGATATCCCCATATACTTTTCTCGACAGTCTGCCCCCCCGACCCCCATGTTTATCGATGAGGGACCTCACTATCTCCCCTATGCCGATCCTCTCACCCACCACTGCAAGGTTCCTGTTATCGACGATTTTCGATCTAAGTTTTGAGAGGAATCCTTCATCTTCGTTAGGAAAGTAATTTAAGAGAAAATCAGCCACAGCGAAAGAGAGGATCGAGTCACCCAGAAATTCAAGCCTCTGGTTCTGAAGTGTCATCCTGTTGCTCGAGCCGATTATCGCCCTGTGAGTTACCGCGATGGCCAGTAAAGACCTGTCCTTGAACCGGTACCCTGAGATCTCTTCAATGATGGAGAGAGTTTCTCCCCCGAGTTGTACCCTTTGCTTTCCCATTGGATATTCCTTCAATCGTGACAGGTATAAGGTCACCCGCTCTGGCTGGACTACCCGAAGCTATCACTTTAATGTAGTTGCCTGAAGTTCCTTCGAATGATCCACTTTTCTCGTCCACTTTTTCGCAAACCACCATTAATACTTTACCAACCTGTGAAGATACGAAGTCACTCTTCTTTCCAAAACCAGCGTTTAAGAGAATTCTAGTCCTTTCCCTCTTCACATGTTCAGGGACCTGTTCTTCCATCTCGGCTGCAGGAGTACCTTCCCTTTTAGAGTAAGTGAAAACGTGATAATAGTCGATTTCAGCCCGTGTTAGAAGTTGGAGAACATTCCTGAAATTCCTCTCCCCTTCGCCTGGGAAACCACTAATAATGTCCGTCCCCACGCATATATCTCTGGATATCTCTTTGATTCGCTTGGTAGCTTCAAGGAATTCCGATGTTGAATACCACCTGTTCATCTTATTAAGGATTTCATCATCTCCGCTTTGAAGGGGTATGTGTAAGTGATTGCACAGCCTTTCCTCAGATTCCATCATGGAGATGAGATCCTCGTCAATCTCGTCTACTTCGATGGAACTCAACCTTATTCTTATTGAATGTGTAGCTTTAAATATTTTATATAATAAGCCGGATAACAAAGATGTATTACAAAGTTCTTTGCCATAAGCACCTATGTGGGTCCCTGTGAGCACAACTTCCGGGACCCCCTCACCATCGAGATCTTTTATCCTCCGGATGATCTCTTCCTGAGGAAGGGATCTGCTTTTCCCCCTCGCCAGGGGAACGATACAATAAGTACATCTATTGTTACAGCCCTTCTGAATGTTCACGTAGCGCCTCGCTCTTTTGCCTGGACTCCCCCCACCTTCTTCTTCACAGCCGGAATGCGGTAGATGATCTATCTGGAGGATATCCTTGACTTTCACCCATATTTTTTCTGCCTTCATGGGAACGATATCGTCTCCCTTCCCAGATATCTTCTCTATAATCAGTGGAGAGGCGCCGCATCCTGTGAGAATTGCCCTTCCTTTTGAGGAAAGTTCCCTCCCCCGCCTGAGTGCCCGCCTGCTGTCTCTTCCAGCTCTATGGGTTACGATACAACTGTTTACGATTACCAGGTCTGCCTCTTCCCCGAAGGGTACAATCTTGACTCCATTAGATTCGAGAAAAGTTGTGAGTTCACAGGTATCCGCATAATTTGACTTGCAACCTACAGTTTTGATTGCCACCCTTGGCCTCATCAGACGTATGCTCCTATCGCCCTCTCAATAATTCCCCCACCAAGTACGCGGTTCCCATCGTAAAGCACGAGCGACTGGCCAGGGGTTACACTCTTGACCCTCTCATCGAAGAGTACCTTAATCCCCTCCTTTTCCAAGTAGACCTCTGCCGGGACTTCTTTTGCCCGGTACCTGACCTTTGCACTTGCCCTGAAAGATCCCCCCGTGTCAAAAGAACAGACGAAGGTGAGGGAAGACGCCAGGGCACCCTTCGAAAAGAGGTACTCTTCAGGACCCACGATCACCCTGTTCTTACCCGGGTCGATATACACAACGTAGACTGGTTCTCCCACCGACACTCCGATTCCCTTCCTCTGACCGACCGTGTAACCATGGATTCCCCTGTGCTCCCCCATAATTCTGCCATCAACCGAGACGATCTCTCCACTTTTATCCTGGATTCCCCGTTTTTTAAGAAAATCACGGTAGGAATTTTCCGTGATGAAACATATCTCCTGGGACTCTCCCTTGTCTTTTACGGGAAGGCATGCTTTGTCCGCGATTGCCCTTATCTCACCTTTCGTGTACCCACCGCATGGAAAGAGTAGATGGGGAAGTGTTTCCTGGTTAAGCCGGTAAAGAAAATATGACTGGTCCTTCTTACCATCTATCCCCTTGTGAAGAGAGTATTCTCCGTCCTCTCCCCTGCATATCTTTGCATAATGTCCTGTCGCGATATAATCGGAACCGATTGCCTTTGCCCTCGATAAGAGCACCTGGAACTTAATCACATCATTGCAGATGATACACGGGTTTGGAGTCCTCCCGGAAGAGTACTCGCCGATGAAGTTCTCTATTACTTCCCCGTCAAAAATATCCCTGTAGTTAAATACGTAATGGGGGATTCCGAGATGGTCTGCAACGGCACGCGCATCGTAGATATCATCGAGGGAACAGCAGGTCCCGGCCCTCCCCTCTATGTAATTGGAGAAATCATAAAGGTCGAGAGAGACACCAAGCACCTCGTACCCCTCTCTCAAAAGGAGATATGCTGCCGTTGAAGAATCAA